>CAJTVM010000009.1 GCA_910579595.1 uncultured Oscillospiraceae bacterium | reverse complement strand
AGAACCAGCGCGAGAAACTTCTTTAAATTTCTCATTGGATTTGTTTCCTCCTTGTTTATTTTTGCCGATAATCCGGAACTTTCTTAGGATGAAAAAGAGGATAAACCATCCTCTCTTTTTTTCACCCCTTCATTTTGCGCAAAAAAATCAGCGCCGGGGAAAATACCCTGACGCTGATGCGTTTTATTGAGTTGTGCCGCTGTCCGGCAGGGGGGAAAGGGTCACCGCCCGCCGCCCCATGGCATCGAATGCCGCCCAGAAGGTGTCGGGAGACAGGGCCTGCCAGCCGTAAATGGGATCCGCCGCGTAGTATTTCCCGCTGATGAAGCCGGTGAGCACAAAGCAGTGGAGGTTTATGTACGGGTAGTATTTTGTCCCGTCGGGCAGGGTCCAGGGATAGGAGCTGAGATGGGGGGTCTGGCACTGTAGCGTGGCCCAGACAACCAGGGGGACCTGTTGGGACAGGTACTGCTCCAGCTCCTCCTGGGACAGGCCGGTGAGGTTTTTCATCTGGTAGGGCTGCCCCTTGGCCCACAGCCACGCGTCGCCCGCCTGGATCACTGGGGCCTCAAAGCAGTACCACCCACCGCCTTTGAGGGTGGCATCCCCGGCGTAGGCCGCCTGGGGATCGGGGCCGCAGCGCACCCCGTGGATCCAGGTGATGGGCTGCTTGGGCAGGTAGTTGTCCAGCACGTCGATCTTGTCCGCCGGGGTGCCGGTGCACGACAGCAGTATGGAAAGGCTGGTGGCTTCACAGCCGTTGGGCAGCTCCGGGTTTTGCCAGATCAGCTGCGCCGGGGTTAGCTGGGGGATTGGTTTCGCTGGGGGAGTGGAGGGGATGGGTTCCGATTCTGCCGGACCGGGATCAGGCTGCACGGGTACGGGATCGGCAGGAGCTTCAGGTTCCGATAGTTCAGGCGGGTTGGATTCCTCCGGGGACTCGCCGCTGCCCGCCGCTCTGTCGAACCGGCAGAGCATGGCGGCGGCCTGCGCCCGGGAGAGTCCCTCCAGGGGCTCCATGGCGGTGTCCGACACGCCCTCCATAATCCCCAGGGGCATGGCCCAGCGGAGCATGGCGGTTTCCGCCTCCTCAAAGAGGGCGGCGCAGCCCGCGATGGAAAACTGGGTCCAGTCCATGTCGGCAAAGGAATGGTCCGCCACGGGGGCGCCGCTGCCGGGGAGGGGCTGGCCCAGCGCGCCGGCGCAGTTGTACAGCATGATGCAGAACTCAGCCCGGCACACCTCCGCGTTCACGTCCAGCTGGGGGGAATTCAGGGTGCGCAGGGGGAAAATCCGGTTTTCATAGGCCCAGGTGATACCGGCGGTATACCACTGACCCTCGGGCACGTCCGGGTAGGGGGAAGGGCCGGACACCTCGGGGCTGCCCGCGCAGCGGTAGAGCACCGTGGACAGCATGGCCCAGCTCAGCCGGCCCGATGGGTTGAACCGGGTGGCGCTGACGCCGGTAAAGAGCTTGCGTTCGGCAACATAGCGGATGTCCGCCTCCGCCCAGTAACCGCTGGGCACATCCTCAAAGACGGAGGGGGACGCGTAGGCGGGCAGGATCAAAATGACGGCCAGCATAGCCGCCAGGGATACATGGAAAAGTTTTTTCAAAGCGACCCCTTCTTGCTGTCAATCTTTTAGAACCTGTATTTACAGCCGAAACCGCCGGATGGACGAGGGATTTTCCCGTCAGGCAAGGCAAATTTTCGCAGGAATCATTTTATTTCAAGAAAATTTTACGCGGCATGGCGGGAAAAGACCCGGCCAAACGGTGGATTGAGGTTGTGAATACAGGTTCTTAGTCTAAGGAGGACGGCCCGAAACCGTGGGGCAGCAGCTCGTGCAGGGACATGGACACAAAGTCCCCATCGCCCCGGGCGACCAGCACGGTGAGTCCGGGGGCGAACTCATAAAGCATCTGGCGGCACGCGCCGCAGGGCCAGCAGTAGTCCTCGCCTCGCCCCGCCACCGCCAGCCGGACGAAATCGTCCCGGTGGCCTTCGCTGACCGCCTTCACCAGGGCGGTGCGCTCGGCGCAGATGCAGGAGCCGTAGGCGGCGTTTTCCACGTTGCAGCCGGTAAACACCGTGCCGTCGGCGCACAGCAGGGCGGCCCCCACCGGGAAGTGGGAATAGGGGACGTAGGAGCGCTCCAGCATGGTAAAAGCCAGCTCCACAAGGGCTTTGTCTGTCATAAATAAAAACTCCTTTCCGCAGGCGAGCGGCGGAAATCCGCCGCTCCCAGTCCTGTTCCTGGGATATTATAGCACATTTTGTCCCAGAAAGGAAGGGGGCGCGGAGTTTTGGCGCATCGAAATTTTTCTTATTGCATTGTTCGACATTTTCTGTTATACTGTTATCTGCTCAATGCCGTGGAGATGGATTTTCTGCGGACTGACTGCACAAAATAACACAGACGCGCCGCCGCGGCCGGCGGCGGACTGAAGATAAAGGACGGATGAGAATGTTCGATAAGGGCAAGCGTGAGCAGCGTCATGAAAAGGAGGACGCCGCTTTTAACAAAATGCTCCTGTGCATCGCGGGCGCTGTGGTGGTAGAGTTGATTATCCTGCTGTTCCGGCAGCTCTATGTCAATGGACTGCTGGGCGGCGGGGTGCAGATGGGGCTGATTTATTTCGTCCGGGTGTTTAGAATCCTCGGCGCGGTGCTGAGCGTGGCTGGAATTGTCTGGGCGGTGCTCATGGCCCGCAAAAAGAAGCCCGTGATGCTGCCCTGCATCTGCACGGCTGTGGCGGCGGGGCTGTGGGTGTTGTCCGCCCTGTCCTTCTACCTGTTTGACGTGGGCCTGGACATCGCGATGATCCTGCCTGCGGCAGGGGCGGTGCTGATTGTGGTGTATTTCCTCTATCAGCGGGTGTTCTTCTTCAACGCAATGCTGACGGCGGGGGGGCTGGTGGCCCTGTGGATCCACCGGCAGTATTACGCGGATCACCCCAGGATGATCCTGGTCATTTTTGTGGCGGGCTATGTGCTGCTGGCGGCAGCGCTGGTGCTGTCTTTTGTGCTGCGCGGCGGTGACGGCAGGCTGGGCGGCATCCGTTTGGTGCCCTCCGATACCAGCTACCTGACCACTTGGATTACCTGCGGCGTGACGGCGCTGGCCCTGACCCTGGCCTTGGCCCTGGGTACGACGGTGGGACTCTATCTGCTGTTTGCGCTGGCGGCGTGGCTGTTTGTCCAGGCGGTGTTCTTTACCGTGAAGCTGATGTAAGAACCTGTATTCACAGCCGAAACCGCCGGATGGGGGAGGGATTTTCCCGTCAGGCAAGGCAAATTTTCGCAGGAATCATTGTGTTTATTTCAAGAAAATTTTACGCGGCATGGCGGGAAAAGACCCGGCCAAACGGTGAATTGAGGTTGTGAATACAGGTTCTAAGTTTGTGAGAAAAGGGCGGTGCTCATGAGGTGGGTACTGATAAGGAAGCACCCAACCCACCCATAGCCGAACTCTAAAAACGGAAAAGACAGGAGGCCGGAACCCCGGCCCCCTGTTTTTTCATTCCCCGCAACGGTTTCCGACCCCCAGCCCCATCCCCATGCCCCGCAGGGCATACGAGCGACGCAATCCCCACGGGGACAGCCTCCCAGGGCTTTGACCGCCCATCGGCGGGGGATTGCACCGAGCGGACACTCCTTTGGCCCCGCCTTGCACCCAGGAACCGGCAACCGCCCGCCTGTCCTTTCGTGGCGGACCACCCATTCCCGAATTGCTCAAGCTCAGCCTTATAAACCTAAAAAATTCTTGCACAAACTTCCCGCATGGTGTAAAATGTAGCCAAGAGACAGCAGAAGCATATAAGGCAGGGCGCGGAGGGCCGCAATCCCCCCACGCCCCTATGCAGGAGGCCCGTTAAGCCGTGTCCCACACAGCAGAAATTTTCTGCGCCTGAAAGCCATTATAGCGGTTTTCCCGTCAATATTCAATGGGGAAATCATTGGTTTGTGTGCGTAGCTTCGGCGGTGTAGGGATTGATACCCCTGCGCCGCTTTTGTTGTCTCGATGGGAACGCACAACGGGGGCCGGGAATAGGAGTACCACCCCCAGGGCAAGTACCATTGAGACAAAGGAACACAAATAAGAAGGAGAGAACGACATGAAGAAAAGACTGTTTTCCCTGGCGCTGGCCCTGGCGCTCTGCCTGGGCCTCACAGTTCCGGCGTTCGCGGCGGAGATGAAGCTCGTTGAGTTTTCCGTCCCCGTCGTGGAAGGTTATGAGGACTATACAAACAGTCCAAATAAGCATGATTATAAAGAAACAAATGGCTACTATTGGATGATGGATTTCTCGGAGGGCCTTATGCGGCTGGAAGTCTTTGAAAATTTTGATGACGCAGAGCCTTCGGTGGGCTTTGTGGATAAGACGGGCAAGGTGATCATCCCCGCCGAGTATGAGCAGGCCGGGAACTTCTCCGAGGGCTTTGCGTGGGCGCAGAAAAACCGCAAGCTAGGCTTCATCGATAAGACCGGCAAGGCGCTCACCCCTTTCCAGTACGACGCTGCGGGAGGCTTCTCCGATGGAATGGCGATAGTGAAGAAAAATGGTAAGTTCGGCTTTATCGACACCACCGGGAAAGAGGTCATCCCCTGCGCCTATGATGATGTCTGGGCTTTCTGCCAGGGTCTCGCGGCGGTGAAAAATGGCGGAAAGTGGGGCTTCATTGACAAGACCGGCAAAGAAGTCATCCCCTTCCAGTATGATGAGGCTTCGGGTTTTTACCAGGGCCTTACGGCGGTAAAGAAAGGGGGCAAGTGGGGCTTTATTGACAAGGCGGGAGAGACTGTCGTTGACTTCCAGTACGACAACGCGGGCTCCTTCGGCAACGGCCTCGCGCCGGTCATGCAGGGCAGCAAGTGGGGTTACGTGGACAAGATCGGCGAGCTGGCTATCCCCTGCACTTTTGAGACGGCGGGCTATTTCTCCGAGGGCCTCGCGCCGGTCATGCAGGGCGGCAAGTGGGGTTATATCGACACCACCGGCAAACTGGTCGTTCCCTGCAAATATGACATGGTAGGCTCCTTCTCCGGGGGCTTCGCGCCGGTAGGGATGCTATATGCACCAGATTCAATTAGCTGTAAGTGGGGCTTCATCGACACAACCGGCAAGGAGATTGTTACGCCTACCTCGCACACTATGGACGGTGCGGAGTACGCCATCAATCCACACGCACACGAGCTATCCGCATTACTCACCTTTCAGGACGGCTACGCAAGTGCGTGTCGGCACTTCTACAATGGCGATTGGCCGGGAGGTAGCGCCGACTATTTCTATTATGCCCTCACCGTTGACGCAAAGGTCGCCGACTGGGCGCGGGAGCAGGTGGACAGCGCCGCCGTCAAGGGCCTCATGCCGGACTGCCTGGGGGATGATTTCACGGTGAACATCACCCGTGCCGAGTTCGCCGCCGTCGCGGTGGAGCTGTACGAGGCCATGAGCGGTGATACCGCCCCCGCCCCCGGCGAGAATCCCTTCTCCGATACCGACGATCCCGTGGTGCTCCAGGCCAACGCCCTGGGCATCGTGAAGGGCAGCGGCGGGAAGTTCCGGCCGGACGACCTGGTCAGCCGCCAGGAGGCGGCGCTGATGCTGTCCCGGGTGTACACCGAACTGGGCGGCGAGATCCCAACGGTGGAGGCCACCACCTTTGCCGATAACGACAAGGTTGCCAGCTGGGCTATGGACGCGGTGGCGTTCATGTCGGACAAGAAGGTTGTCAACGGCAAGGGGAACAACAGCTTTGACCCCCTGGGCAATGCCAGCATTCAAGAAGCCCTTATCATCGCCCTGCGGATGATTGAGAACCTGGACGTAGAGTAAACCGGGCGGGGTGCCCGCCAGCGGTTCATATTTTGGCAAAATTTATGTTAAAACGACCTGTGATTGTGCTAGTGATAGCATTGTCACAGGTCGTTTTTGTTATCGGATAGCTTTTTCGCGTTTGCTTTGTTTACCCGATGTACCGCTGGATGGCTTCTTCATGGAGCTTCCGCAATTCTTGCCTGAAATAGTCTTCATAAAGTCTCCGCCGTTCCCTTAGGGGATTCCGTTTTTGCATTATTGGATAGTCCCGACAAATTTGTAGTAGATGGTAATACGCTTTTCCTTACCCTTGCGGCAGCGCCCCATGCTTTTCATCGACGAAACCGGCTATCTCCCTATGGATATCCTGGGCGCAAATCTCTTTTTCCAGCTCATTGCCGGACGGGAAAATCCCTCGCCCATCGGCGGTTTCGGCTGTGAATACAGGTTTGTACAATTTCAGATTGACGTTGACAACCAGGGGAACAAGGATCTGATCGACTACAGCGCCGCCAAAGGGGCCATCGTGGCCCTCACCCGCTCCCTGGCACTGTCCCTGGTGGAGCAGGGCATCCGGGTGAATGCCGTGGCCCCCTGCTACGTGTTCCTGACCTCGGACGACTCCAGCTGCATGACCAGGCAGGTGCTCCACCCCAACGGCGTCACTATTGTGGGCTCGTAGGGTCATATTTGACCTGTCAAGCGCAAATACTGAGCACATTGAATTGATGCGCCCCCAATTTCGCGGGCGGGAAAGAGGTACAAATGAGCAACCGTCTGAGCATGGAACACTCCCCTTATTTGCTCCAGCACGCGGACAACCCAGTGGACTGGCATCCTTGGGGACCGGAGGTATTTGAGGAGGCAAAGCGCACCGACAAGCCGGTTTTCCTGAGCATCGGCTATTCCACCTGCCACTGGTGCCACGTCATGGCCCACGAGTCCTTTGAGGATGAGACCGTGGCGCAGGCCGTCAATGCCGCCTTCCTCCCCGTCAAGGTGGACCGGGAGGAGCGCCCCGATGTGGATGCGGTGTATATGGCGGCGTGTCTGGCCATGAACGGCTCAGGCGGCTGGCCCCTCACCGTGCTGCTCACTCCGGAGCAGAAGCCCTTTTGGGCGGGCACCTATCTGCCCAAGGCCCAGCTGCTTCACCTGCTTCACGAAGCGGCCCGCTTGTGGCGGGAGGACCGGGCGGGGCTGCTGGCCGCCGGGGCGACTCTAACCGCCCACCTGCGGCGGAAGGCGGAACACCGCCCGGACGCGCCCAGCCGGGAGCTCGTCCGGCAGGCGGCCAGCCAATTCGCCCAAGGTTATGATGAGCGGTGGGGCGGGTTCGGTGCCGCGCCCAAATTTCCCACCCCCCACAATCTGATTTTCCTGCTGCGCTATGCCAGTCTCACCGGGGAAGGACATGCCCAGGAAATGGTACTGCAAACGTTAGACGCCATGTACCGGGGTGGGCTGTTCGACCATGTGGGCGGCGGCTTTTCCCGATACTCCACCGATGAGCGCTGGCTGGTCCCCCATTTTGAGAAAATGCTCTACGACAACGCCCTGCTGGCGCTGGCCTATACGGAGGCATTCCAGCACACCTGCCGCCCAATCTATGGGGAAATCGTCTGCCGCACGCTGGACTACGCGCTGCGGGAGCTGTCCGGTCCCCGGGGCGGCTTTTGCTGCGGGCAGGACGCAGACAGCGATGGCGTGGAGGGAAAATATTACGTGCTGTCCCCCGATGAACTGGCCCAAGCCCTGGGCGGCGTGGACGCAGAGCATTTCTGCCGGTGGTATGGTATCACCCCGGCGGGCAATTTCGAGGGAAAAAGCATCCCTAACCTCCTGGGACAGCCGAAGTTTGACCGGGTGCCGGAGGGGATCGCCGCCCTGCGGGAGCGGGTATACGACTACCGCCTGGGCCGGACGGCCCTCCACCGGGATGACAAGGTGCTCACCGCCTGGAACGGTCTGGCGCTGGCGGCGCTGGCCCGGGCAGGGCTGATGCTGGACGAGCCCCGGTATCTGGACGCCGCCCGCCAGACGGCGGAGTTCCTGGCAGAAAAGCTCACCACCTCCGATGGGAGGCTGCTGGCCCGCTGGCGGGACGGGGACGCTGCCCACCCCGGCAAGCTGGATGACTACGCCTTTCTTGCTTGTGGTCTGTTGGAGCTGTACGTCGCGACCTCTGATGTCTCGTACCTCGTCCGCGCGGCAGGACTGGCGGATCAGCTTCTGGAGCGGTTTTTTGACCGGGAACACGGCGGCTTCTACCCCTATGCCTCGGACGGGGAGCAGCTGCTGACCCGAACCAAAGAGGCATATGACGGGGCCATGCCGTCGGGGAATTCCGCGGCGGCTCTGGTGCTGTCCCGGCTGGCGCGGCTCACTGGGGAAATTCGCTGGCGGGAGGCGGCGGAGCTCCAATTGTCCTGGCTGGCGGGGGCGGCGAAGGACTATCCCGCTGGGCACAGCTTTGCCATGCTGGGGTTTTTGGAGGAATTGTGGCCGTCTGCTGATCTGGTGATCACAGCGCGGAAAGTGCCGGAGGAATTTTGGGCCTTTCTGCGGGAACGGCCCCGCTTGGGATTGACGGTGCAGGTCAAGACGCCGGAGAGCGCCCAGGCCCTGGCCGCAATCGCCCCCTTTACGAAGGATTACCCCATCCCGGAGCGGGGAGCGCGGTACTATCTGTGCCGGGGTGGAACCTGCCAGCAGCCCGTGGACAGCGTTTCGGAGCTGGAGGCCCTTTTGAACCCATCCTAAAGGCAGAACGAGACCCGCCCCAAATGGAGGGGTGGGTCTCGTCCGCTGTGTCAATCGTCGCCCCGCAGAATGTTCTGAGCGTAGTCCTTCAGGCTGGCGAAGGAGTTGACGCTGCCGGCGCGGGTGCTGATCTGTTCCCTGGCGTAGTCCGGAAGGGTGTCGAAATAGTGCTTGGCTTCCGGCTCACTGCGCAGCAGGGTGTTCAAATCGGAGTAGTGCTGCATGAAAAATCACCTCGTGGATATGGTTTGCGGCCCAGGAGGAAAGTATGCAGCCTATTGGAGCTCCTGCAAATCGGCGGCAGGCAGGTCGTTCTCCACGTTGTCCCGCGCCAGGTCGTTGTCAATGACCGGATAGATTTTCGGCGGAATGGGGCGCTCGATTTTGCCCGGGCTTGGCGGTGAAGGTTCGGTTTTCTTCTGCTCCATAAAAATCACCTCGTGGATAGCTTCCCCGAAAGAATTGGTATCATCCCAACACAAAGCGAAAAGCGCTGTCCCTGCCGCGCAGCAGCACAGCATCCTAAATCAGAGAAAAATAACGCACAGCGTCAGCAGCACCGAGGCCAATATGTACCAGAAATATTCCAACATGGGCGTCCGCTACTTGCGTTGAACTGTCCCCTATGGTATCATAAGCGATACGAAATGTCCAGAAAGGGTGATTACCCATGAAAAAAAGGCTCATCACCGCGCTGGCCGCGGCGGCAGGTGCCGGGGCCTGGTGTGCGCACCGAAACAAAAAATATCCTGTCCGTAAGGAGCTGCGCTTTGCCAACAAACTGGTCTGTCCCGGCTGGGCACTCACCCTGAACACCGCAACGCTGGCTAACCGGGCGCTGGACCGGATGGCTCTGACGCTGCCCGCCCTGCCCGAAGGGGTGAAGTCCTGGGGCGCCCAGTTTCACTCTGAGGAGGGTGCGCCTATCCGCCTGACCATCTACCGTCCGGAGGGATTGGAGTGGGCCGCCCCCTGCCTGGTATATTTTCACGGCGGCGGATTCTGCATGAGGGATGCGGGCTACATCCACCGCTATGCCGCCCGGTACGCCGCAGGAGCGAACTGTGTGGTGGTGTTTGTCCGCTACCGCACATCGGATACCGCCCCCTTCCCCACACCCTTTGAGGACTGCTATGCCGCCCTGCGCTGGGTGTGGGACAACGCGCCGCGTCTGCGGCTGGACCGGGCCCGGATCGCCGTGGGCGGCGACAGTGCCGGGGGTGCGCTGGCCGCCGCTTGTGCCCTGCGTGCCAGGGATGAGGGCGGGCCGGAGCTGTGCTTCCAACTGCTGGTCTACCCGGTGACAGACAGCCGGATGGAAACGGCCTCCATGAAAATGTTTACGGACAGCCCCATGTGGAACACTAGGCTGAACCGCAAAATGTGGGAACTGTACCTGCGGGATGGAGATCACGGGACACCGCAGTACGCCGCCCCCATGCTGGCTCGGGATTTCTCCAGCCTCCCGCCCGCCTATGTGGAGGTGGAACAGTTCGACTGTCTCCATGATGAGGGTGCTGCCTACGCCAAGGCGCTGGGGGCGGCAGGGGTAACGGTGCAGTTGGAAGATGTGAAAGGTACCTTCCACGGGTTTGATTTTTTCGACGGCAAAGAGATTTCAAGGACTATGGTGGAAAAGAGAATCAACGCACTCAGGCGAGCGTTTTCCCCTTAACATGTAAAAAGATTGGTTCAAATGGGAAAAACCGTTGCAGCGCAAGGGCTGCCCTGCATAAGGACAACAGTAAAACAACCGTACAGCCTTGACAAATTTGGGAAACCGACAGATAATGAAAGCAGCATCAGGAGGGGGGAATGCTGGGATGAACACATTGCAAATTGACTACTTTCTCATGATAGCAGATAGCGAAAGCTTCACAGCGGCAGCACAGAAGCTCCATGTCTCCCAGCCCGCGGTCAGCCGGGTAATTGCCGCACTGGAAAATGAATTAGGCTGCGTACTGTTTGATAGACGGAACCATAAGGCGGCTGTCCTTACCCCGGCTGGGAGGATGTTTTACGATACCTTCCACCAAATCCGGCAAAGTATTTCCGACACAATCCAAAAAGTAAATGAACTAACCGAAACAAAATCAGGGACGTTCAGCATAGGAGTGCGCTCCGGGCTGGACATATCTATGCTGGTGGCAAAATTACTGGAGCGTTTCTCCCAACGTTACCCGGGCATTACAATTCAGATTGATTCTTATGAACATCAAGAGCTTCGTTCCGCCTTGTCAAATTACCGAATTGATGCGGCGATTATCATGGAGGATCAGCTGTATCCGATGAAGGACATTAAAACCCACCTGCTTTGGGATAGCCCCCGGCTTTTGCTGTACTCCCGGCGGCACCCATTGGCCTGTCAAGAGGGATTGACCCCGGCTTCCTTCCGGGATACGCTCTTTTTGGCGGTGGAAGACAGCCAAAGTGAGCTATGGGTATCCCGGTATTGTGAAAGCTACGGTTTCAAGCCAAAGGTGGTGCAGGTGCCCTCCGTGGAGGCCATGATTATGGGGATTGCAAGCCTTCAGGGTGTTGGTATTTTTGCCGGTATGTCCCGTGTCCGGACGAACACGGAGTTTGGCTATCTCCGGCTGGATTCTAACAGCCGCATCGTATTTGCATGGCTGCCCTATTGCAGCAACCCGCTGTTGGACATCATAAAGCATGAGCTTACACTCGTAGCGGCATCCCTTTCTGAAAGCATCGATGAACAAGCAGAGGGAGGTACAGCCCCATGAGCCGTACCTCCTTCTGCTTTTGTGTATAAGCCCAATTACGCCAAGTTAGGGGCAATGGTGAGCAGCAGCGTTACAACAATCGTGGCAATCGTAGTGTTGATTACCGTGCAGACGCCTACATATTTGTAGGACTGCTTTGTCTCTGCCTTGGCCAAGCCCGTGGCGGCAATAAAGCCCGCGTTGGTGGGCAGGGTGTCCAAGGTAGTGGCGGAGAAAGCCGCAATCCGGTGCAGGGCGGACATATTCACGCCCATGGCGGCGAAAGTATCTTTGAACATGGGCAGAGCCGCACCGATGGCCGCCGGGCCAGAGCCGCAGATGGCAGTGACTAAGATGATGGCAAACATGGCAATGAACAGCGGAGGACCTTGGATGGACGTAACTGCGGCGCTGAACTGACCGAAGGTCTCCGTGGCCTGCACAACGGAACCAAAACCTGCCAAGGCAGCGCTGGACAGACACAGTACGCTGGAGCTGGTTACGGCAGCGCCAATCAGCTTCAGGATGGCTTGTATGCCGGACAGGTACGGCCAAAACAGGACTATGCCGGCCACGATGCCCGCAATAATGGCAAAGCCGATGTAGACGTTCAACAAATTAAAGAGCACGAAGGTGACTACCAAGGGAATCAAGGATATGATGGGGTGGGGAATGGCGGTGTCCTCGGCGGCAGGGATGTCGTCATCCGCTGCGACAAATACCCGACCGGCGGCAATCTCGCGGTTAGCGGCCCAGTTGAGGAATACGATATTCAGCACGACTACCACAGCGCCGCCGATAAAACCGGGGATGGCAGCGGCCATAGGGCTGGTGCCCAAGTACTGAATGGGGCCGGAGTTCTGAATCTGGGGACTGCCCGGCATAGACAGGGCTGCCGTAGCCAAGGAACCCAGCAGGATGCCGGGGGCCATGTAACGGGGGATGCCGCTTTCCTTCAGAATTTCCAAGGTCAGAGGCATCAGCACAAACATGAGCACGATACCGCTGATGCCGCCGTAAGACATAAGCAGGCCAGCCACAAACACAATCAAGATGCTGGTGAGTACACCTGCATGGTCTTTTTTACCCTTTAGCAGCTTGGAAATGCCCTGGGCAATGGAACGGGCAGCGCCGCTGGCATTGAACAGCTCCCCGAAGATGCCACCCCACAGGTAGATGGGCAGGTTGCCGGTGACAAAGCCGCCCATACCGGCTAAATACGCGCCGCTATAGCCCGCAGTGGCGCCTAAACTGTTGGTCACAGCCACGATAATGGCAGCCAGCGCACCGGCCACTACTACATGGACGCCCTTGTAAACAAGGACGATCAGGATGATCAAGGCTGCGACAATGCCGATCAGACCAATGATACTCATTTTTCTCTCTCCTTTTCTGTTTTTACCCTAATGCGTTTCGTTTAGCCGCAGGATATACACTCCGTCATGGAAGGTATCCATATAGATACAACCCCGGTCATCTACGATGCAGTCCTCCGCAGTGCCCAGCAGGGGACCGTTCTGAGGCACATCAAACAGTGGTCTTTCCGGGTTAGGGGGGATGAAATATCCAAGCTCTTTGATATAGTAGGGGTCGGATACGTCATACACCCGCATACCCGCATGAAAATAACAACAGTACACCCGGTTGGGATTGTCCTCCAAGCCGGGCTTGCCCATGGGCTCATGGAGGTTGTGGGGGCCGAAAGGTCCTTGGCAACCGATGCCGCAGTCATTGAAATTGGGGAAGGGGAAATCCGCAGGAACCTCGGGATAGGGAAACTCTGCCACCAAGGTGGGATCGGAGGGGTCGGACACATCAATCATGTGCAGATTGTTCATAGGCTGGGCGCCGCCTTGGGCGGCGTCGTATTCCTTGGACAAAAGCTCCTTGTTCCAGCTCATGAAGCGCTCGCCTTCATTAGACAGCACGGCAAATCCCCGCCCGGCAAGGGGCAGAAAGGTGTGACACCGGGCACCGGCCCGCTTGCCGGAGAAGGGAGGCTGCATCATGATCTGCCCCAGCAGCTTAGGTCGGGTGACATCCTGCATATCAAGGATTACGCCACCACCGGCCCAGTAGCCGCAGTAAGCCTTGCCATCTTGTACATAAGCCGGACCATGGAGGTGGGGCCAATCCTTTTCATCCATGTGGCCTACCGGATAGGTGCCGACGATTTGGCCGTCGGCAAACTGCTCCGGCTTCCACCAACGACCGATTTCCTTGGGGTTTTTGGGATCGGATATGTCTAAGATGCGCAGAATCTCGGCAATATAGCCCGGACAGTCGGCAGTAAGGTAGAGGTACGCCCCGCCATTATACATAAAGCGATGGACCCCCATGCCGCCCTCGTAGCCGGTCTCCCAGTGAGAGAGCAGCTCAGGGTGTTCCGGGTCTTTGATACTGTAGATATTGATGCCACTGATGTTCTTATCCTCCCACTTGCAGCCGTGGAGGTAGGGGATGCCACCGCCCAGTGCTACAATCATGAGGCCGTCCGCCACTTGAATTTTAGGCGTACTCTGCTTTTTGTAGACTTCGGGATCACATACCTCAAAGTAGTCCACAAAACGGGGACTGGCGGGGTCGGTGACCTCCAAAATGGTAATGCCCGCACCCTTGAAAGAGCCGCAGTAGAGGTAGTATTTGCCGTCTGCGGTTTTGCTGAGGGCCATCTGAAACGCCATCACGCCATTGAGGTCGTGGTAACCCAAAACCTTCATGTTTTTGACATAGCCCTGATTTGTCTCGCTTTTCGCATAAAATGGGAAAGCCATTTCAACACACCTTTCTTTTTTTGCTTTGTAACGTTTGCTATTTACATTATAATCTCTCTGGGATAAATGTCTAATCTCAATCTCCTTATCGCAGTATATAATATTTTTGTTATATAATTTCAAAACCGTCCGGGCCCACCCCGATCAGCTGCTCCCGCCATTGAACGCGGAGCAGTTTCCTTTTCAGAAGCATAGGAGTATCAATATAGGATTAGTATAGGAATGATGCAGAGGTTATCTACATTTCCACAAAGTTTTCCACTTCTGACTGCTGCTTAAACCATTGAGATAACAGCGGTTAATGGCAGTAAAGGGCGGTAAAAGGAAAAGAGTGTCTCTATTTTATTCGCTGTTTTTGTCACTGCTGTACATTTCCATAATCTTCCGTATGTGCTGGGTGAACTCCTCCACCGCCCAGTCCGGCGAGAGCACCTCCATCCCTGTCCCAAAGCCGAACAGCCAGCCCCACAGCGGCGGGCTGACCACCACGTCCAAGGTGGCGGTGAAATGCCCCTCCCCATCGGGTATGAGGGCCACCTCCAGCCCAAACCGATCGATGACCACCCCCGCCAGCCGGTTCTCGCACCGCAGCCGGAGCTGGCAGGGCTTGCCCGCATACATTCCGAAGTGCCGCCGGGCGTAGCCCTCCGGATCCCAGTCCTCCTGCTCGTGGCCTTTCATCCCGGTGACGGAGATCTCCGTCATCTTGTCCACCCGGTAGTGGCGCAGCTCCCGGCGCAGCTCGTCCCATCCGGCCAAATAGTAGTTTTCGCTGTCCCAGATCAGGCCGTAGGGGGTGAGACGGTATTTGGCCCCGTCCCGGCGAAACACCCGCTCCCGCTGGGCATTGTACTCAAAATAGCGAAAGGTGATCACCCGGTTGGCGGCAATGGCCCCGTGGAGCCGGTCCACGTTGTAGAAAATACTCTCGTTCATGGTTTTGATCCGCCGGTCCACATACACCTGCCGCTGGAGCTGCCGGGCCTGGTGCACACAGGTCAGCCCCTCGATTTTGCGGATCAAGGCCTCGCTCTTGCGCTTGGTGAGAAACCGGCTGGACTGCACCGCGTCTACCAGCAGCTTCAGTTCTGCCAGCTCGAAGCGGCGCTGGCCGATATACCAGCCGCCGCTCCTGCCCCGCTTGGCCTGCACGTCCATCCCCAGCTCCTTGAGCTGCTCCATATCATCGTAAAGGCTTTTCCGTTCTGCGCTGAGGCCCCAGCGCTCCAGCTCCGCCTGCATCTCCTGCCGGGAGATGGGGTGCTCCTCATCGCTGCGCTCCAGCAGCAGCTTGGCTAAGATCGGCAGTTTCCGTTTGTAATTCGCGCTTTTGGACATAACCACCGCCTCCTTTCCCTGCTATGCTACCAAATATTCAGTCCTATATATGGGGATATTATATCAAAAACCGGACCGAGGCGCAAGAAAAAACCGCCCCGGTTTTCCAGGGCGGGTTTCTTCTTATTTGTTGTTCCTGACGCGCCGGTCTGTGCCGGAGCGCCGCTCCCTGCCGGATCTGCGCTCCTCCCCGGCCCAGCTCCCCTGGCCGTTCCGGCGATCCCTGCCGGAACGCCGCTCCCGGTGCCACCGGCGTTCCTCGGAGGGGAGATCCTCCGGGGCCTGGGGATCCACCTCCTCGAACATGGCGAACAGATCCTCCTCCACCAGCACCGGGCGGCGGCTCTTGACCAGAGATTCCAAAATGGGGTAGAGTACGATGGCCACCAGGCCACCGGAAAACCCGTTGTTATACAGGTTCATTCCCTCCAGCGGCAGTCCCGCCTGAAGCACCACCGACGAGTGGAGCAGCCCCGCCAAAATCCCGAAGGGCCAGCCGAACACCCCGGCAAAGGGAGCCAGGGTGGTGCCGAACAGCCCCGCCAGCTGGAGGGAGCTGCTGTTGGGATCCACATGGTTGGTCAAACTCCCCAGCAGCACCCCAGCCATCACCGGGACGATGTTGAAGGCGTGCTTTCCGTAGCCGGAAAAGCCAATGATGGTGAAAATAGCCCCGATGGTGGCGCCGTTGAGGTCACCGCCGGTGATGAGGATATAGCCTGTGGCGATAAGCCCGTTCACCCCCATGTTGACCAGCACGGTGTGGCGGCCAAAGGTGCGGATATAATCGCTGGGCACCCGGCCGGAGGTGCGCAGTAGCGCCCAGTATTTTTTCAGCGTCACCTTGGGCTTCCAGCTCAGCCCCCCGGCAATGCAGATCAGGCACAGCACCACCAGCGCTGTCCCCAGCAGGGCGTTGTTCCCCGTAGACCAGTAATGGGCGGAGGCGGGGTTGAGGCCGAACGCCTTAAAGGCAGGAACCAGCATCATGGCCACCAGGCCGCAGGAAAAGCCCAGGCTGTACAGATTCATGCCGTTCTGCACCCGGTGGGCGTGCTCCGCCACGGGGGGCATCACAAATCCGATGAGCAGCCCCACTATCACCCCCAGCCAGGGCTGGTAGCGCACCGCCATAAAGCTCACCACCGGAGCCAGGGCAGTGGCCCGCAGGGCCAGGTTGATGTGGTGGGCGAATGTTTCCCGCTTCAAGGTGGCATAGATCGCCGTACCCGTGAGGATAGGCCAGATGTTAAGGATATTCTTGCCAAACAGGGAAAACCCCGCCATCAGCCCGATGGTGACCAGCGTGGCCCCATTGAGGGGGTCATTCACCAGCTTGAGGAGAAGGACGCTGATCAAGGTGACCAGCCCCGCGTTGACAAAGGCCGCCCCCATCCCCGCGATGGCGATATAGTCGGTAATCAGCACGTCCTCCTCGGTGAGGATGGCGTACATCCCCCGGAAAAGCTCCTCCGGGGTGGACTGAAAGATGCCGAACAGCACCAGCATCACGCCAAACAGGGCGCAGATGGGCAGCAGAATTTGATAACGGGGCGGCTCCGCCGGTTTTGCCACGGCAGTCCCCTCCTTCCTTAAAATCCCACCAGCGGGGCCTCTCCGGTGTCCTCCCCTGGCTCGATGGCACGGATGATCACGTCGTAGCTGTAGCCGTTGTTGACCTGCACCGTCGCCCGGTCGCCCACCTTGCGGCCTAAGACCGCCTTTCCCACCGGGGACTCCTTGCTCACCCGGCCCTTCAGGGCGTCCTGCCGCATGGTAGTGACGATCTGGCAGGTGATCTCCTCATCGTCCTCCTCCACGTAGAGGGTAACCTTATCGTATAGCCCCACCGTCCCGTCGGCGGACGCGTCCGAGATCACCACCGCCGTTTTGATCATATTTTCCAGGTAACGGCACCGGCTGTCGTTGCGGTTTTTCTCCTTTTTGGCGGCCTTGTACTCAAAGTTTTCGCTGAGATCGCCGAAGGCCCGGGCCTCCTTCACCGCCTCGATGAGCTGGGGGCGGAGCACCAGGCGGCGGTGATCCAGCTCCTGGCGCATGAGTTCGATGTCCTTCTGGGTCAATTCGTTGCGCATGATAACGCTTCCTCCTCAGTCTGCCAGCAGGGCTTCCATTTCGTCCAGCAGGGCGCCAAACAGATCCAGCGCGTCCTGAACGGGCTTGGGGCTGGCCATGTCCACCCCGGCGCCCCGCAGCAAGTCGATGGGATCCTGGGAGCGGCCGCCGGACAGGAACCCCAGCATATCCTTGACCGCGCTCTCCCCCTCCTTCAAAATGCGGCGGGACAGGGCGATGGCGGCGGAGTAGCCGGTGGCGTACTGGTACACGTAATAATTGTAATAGAAGTGGGGGATGCGGGCCCACTCCAAAGCGATGCGGTCATCCGTCACCATGTCGGGGCCGAAATACTTGGCGTTCAGCGCCTTGTATTCCGCGCACAGCAGCTCGGCGGTGAGGGGCGTGCCCTGGGTACTGAGCTGACCCATGCGCAGCTCGAACTCGGCAAACATGGTCTGACGGTACAGCGTGCCCTTGAACTGCTCCAGGAAGTGGTTGAGCAGCCAGGCCCGCTCGGTTTTGTCGGTGGTTTTGCCCAGCAGGTGCTCCATCAGCAGAGCCTCGTTGCAGGTGGAGGCCACCTCCGCCACGAAGATCACATAGTCCCGGTAGACCCAGGGCTGGGCCTTGTGGCTGAGATAGGTGTGCATGGCGTGGCCCATCTCGTGGGCCAGGGTGAACATACTGTCCAGATCGTCCTTGTGGTTGAGCAGGATATAGGGGTGGACGGGTACACCGGACATATAGCCGCCGGATCGCTTGCCCACATTTTCATACACATCGATCCAGCGGTTGTCAAAGCCCTCCTGGATGACCTTCCGGTAGTCCTCTCCCATGGGGGCCAGGGCGTCGTAGACGATGGACTTGGCCTCCTCAAAGGAAATAGTCCTGCCGGCCCCGGACACTATGGGGGCGTAGATGTCGTACATATGCAGCTCGTCCACGCCCAGCAGCTTCCGGCGCAGCCGGACATAGCGGTGCATCTTGTCCAAATTGGCGTTCACGGTGTCCACCAGGCTGCGGTACACCTCGGGCGGCACCCGGTTGGAGGCCACAGCGGCGTCCAGGGGAGAATCGTACTTCCGGGCGGTGGAATAGAACAGCCGCTTCTTTGCCTCGGCGTCCAGCAGGGCGGCGGCGGTGTTTTTGAACTGGCCCAGGGTGTCGTACATCTTCTCGTAGGCGGAGCGGCGCAGTTCCCGGTCCTCGCTCATCTCATAGGGGACGAAGGAGGCGTTGGACAGGGGCAGGGCGTTGCCGTCTTTGTCCGACGCGTCAGGGAAGGTCAGGTCGGCGGCGGTAAAGGTGGAGTAGACGCTGGACGGGGCGTTGGCGATCTCCCCGGCGGCGGCCAGCAGCTTTTCCTCCGCATCAGACAGGGTGTGCTCCTTCCGGGCCTGGAGGACGGTGAAGAACCGGCGGTACAGCTCCAGCTCCGGCTTTTCGGCGTAAAACCGCTCCAGCGTTTCCGGGGTGATTTTCAGCAGCTCCGGGGTGTCAAAGGCGGTGGCTGACTGGATCTGGGTGAGCAGGCTCACGCCCCGGCCCACCAGGGCCTGGTTTTCCGCCGCGCGGGTGTCCTCATCGTGCTTTAAGGAAGCGTAGCCCAGCAGGCTGCTTGCAAGCTCCGACACAGTGTTCTCGGACAAGGTAAGGTATTCGTAAAGCGTCCCGGCGCTCTCGCCCAGCCGTCCGGCGTAGCCGGCCAGGATTTTTATCAGTTCCCGAGCCTTTTCGAAGTCCTTCTCCCATGCCTCGGGGGTGGGGTAGATATCGGCGGTGTTCCAGGTGTATTCCACCGGAATTTCGCTGCGCTGGGGGATCTTTTTGGCTTCAGCCATTGTAAACAGCCTCCTGTTCCATCTGATAAAGTTGAACGCGGCAAATTTTTGCCGCGCGGCTCGACAGGATCACTTGATTCTATTGAACCTGCTTGACGATAATAACAAGCATATCATACCATAGCTGCCAGAGGTTTACAAGAACGGAAAAAACCGCCCAGCCGGGGGAGGATAACTCCCGGCTGGGCGGTTTCTCGGGGAAGGGCGGGCGGATCGGGCAATCACGTCCGCCCCTCCCCTGCCGATGCCTTGTCAGTACAACGGGTTTCCCTGCAACCATGCTTCATCTGCTCGCGACGCGCGGCTTCGCCCCGACTCGGACAAAACCCAGCCCCACTTTGTGGGCCTTGAGCTTTTGCCCTCGCTCGGCTCCATCCGCGCTGCTCGCGACGATTCAGTACTCTCGGGGCATAATCAGGGCGGCAATGATATACACCCACAGGGACAAGCCCGCGAAAGCCACCAACAGCACCGTGGCCACTCGCACAAACGTGGGATCGACATTGAAATAACGGGCAATTCCGCCGCACACGCCGCAGAGCATGGCGTCGGGGCCTGACGTACGATAAAGACGCTTCATAATGAGTAACTCCTTTCATCAATAGGGTTGGGACAGGAACCCGCAAGGACAGGCGGCGTTGGCGGGCAGCACACTGCCGGACAGCTGGCAGGCGGCCAAATCGGCGGTAGGACAGTCCCGCTCCACACAGCGCCGTCCACGATCCGCGGAGGATCTGGGGCCCCGTATGTCAAAAACAGAAAACCGATTCATGACAATCTCTCCTTTATCTCAGTATCGCTCCAGCGATACATCCCCGCTGACAGAGGTCATGGAGTAGGACGGGCCGTCCCCCTCGCCATGGACAAACATCCCGTTGATATAATTCATGCAGAATTCGCAGTCCATCTCGCCGCTGACGGTTTTCATCCGCAGGGTGAAGGGTCCCGCGTCGGGGATACGGGCCCGGCAGTCCCCGGACTTGGAGGAGATATTCAAAACCTGGGGCAGTTGAGAGGTTTCCAGCTCCACATCGCCGCTCATGGAGGAGCCCAGGAAGCGCCCCACCAGACCGTCCTGCTGGATATCGCCGCTGGCGGTTTTCAGCCGGACATCCTGGAACTGCCCCCGGAGGGTGATGTCGCCGCTCATCGTTTCCGCCGACAGATCGGTGCAGGAGCCCTCCAGATCCAAATCACCGCTGGCAGACTTGAACCTAAACGTCTGACAGGCGCGCAGGCGGCAAGTGAGATCGCCGTTGGCGGTGCTGACGGAAAGGCTGTCGATGTCCAGGGCATCCCGGTCGATGTCCACATCGCCGCTGGCGGTGCTGACGGAGATTGTCTCCCAGTGGCGGCGGGGCAGATACAGCTCCACATCGGCGGAGCAGAAGCCCCGGCGGGAGAAGAAGGAGGAGCTTGCCGTGCGGCCCTCCCGGATGGTGAGCACACCGTCGGCGGAGCAGGTCACATCCAAGTCGTCCACGTCGCCATCGATGATGACGCCGGCGTCGGGGGCCTCGCTGACGTGGATGGTTACGTCCCCGGAGGTGGTGAACACCTCAATGCCCCGCAGATCCTTCAGGGCGGTGACGGAATAGGTGCCGTCATCCTGATGCTCCATATAAGATCCATCCTCTCCGTAGAAACGGGGGCCGTCGGCGGACTCGCCTCCGCCCTGGTACTCACCCCATTGAGCGAAGAAGCCGCCCTTGGCCTTGTCATAGCCGAAGCCATAGACCACGTCCTTGCGCTGCTTGGGACCAGCCCCGGCAAAGAAGCGGCCCTCGTCAGAATCCAGCTCCGCCTCAAACTCCCAGCCCTTCTCTTTGGGGGATTCAGGGGGCGCGGGGGGCGCGGGGGGCGCGGGCGGGACAGGCTCATCGGGGCTGGAGTTGAAGTGCACCTTCACATGTCCCTTGTTTTTCTCTACAGTGGTGCGGCGCTGGATGGCGTCCTTGGCCTGCTTGGCCGCGTCCTTCACCTGGTTCATGGCGATGCGGCACACCTCGGAGACATTGGCAAAAATGGCGTCCAAATCACTCTGGGATGCATCGGGGTTGTAGTCGTAGTGGACGTCGCCGCGTTCGTCTGTCCGGCCCTGGGGCTGGGCGTCCTGCCCGTCCTGGGCCTCGCCGTCCCCGGGGGTTTTGTCCCCCATGTCGATGATGGCGGGGTCGCTGTCAGGATTGTTGATGATGACGGTCTGGCCGTCCTCCGTCTTGATCTGGGTCTGGCGCTCCCCATCGTTGATAACCACATCAGGCGCGGGTTCCACGCCCAGGTAGGCCAGCAGCTCATCCACATCGCCCAGATCCTCCAGGGAGCGGTTGAAGGCGGCGTCCTCATCCATGCCCGCGTTTGTCATGTCCAGGAACCGGCGGTACAGGTTATCGGACAGTTCCTCAATCAGCTCATCCTTTTCCGCAGACACGGGGGCGGCGCCCAGCCGGACGGCTACCGCTTCATTGAATTTCATCTTCCTATCATCCATGATATTCAAACCTCCTCAATGTTGATCAGCGCGTCCAGTAAGGCGCGGGTGTTTTCCCATTCCTGCCGGGCCTCCGCCCAGCGCTTTTTGCCCTCGTCGGTGATGGCGTAATACCGCCGCCGGGCGCCGGGGCCGTCGGCCCCCCAGTAGGAAGCGATGAGCCCCCCCTGCTCCAGCCGCTTGAAGGCAGTGTATAGGGTTGCCTCCTTGAGCCCATACTCCCCTTGGGTGAGTTGTGAGATGTTTTTGTTGATTTCATAACCATAGTTGTCCCCGCGCATGAGTTGTGCTAAAATAATGGTGTCGGTGTGTCCGCGCAGGGTATCCGCAGAGATTGACATAGCGTCCTCCTTTCCTGATACTGGCTGTCCTTTCGAATACCCGAGATACCCGGTTGTTTAAGATACCTCACGAGCCGAAGTAACTCTGTGCTGTTAATATAGCACGAGATACCTCGTCTGTCAAGGTATTTTACGAAAAAATTTTTAGGAGTGAAATCACAATGAGCGAGTGTACCCATGACTGCTCCTCCTGCGGCCAGAGCTGCGGGGAGCGGACCGAGCCACAGGATCTGCGCAAGCCCGCCAATCCCCTGTCAAATATTAAAAAGGTGATTGCCGTGGTCAGCGGCAAGGGCGGCGTGGGCAAGTCCGCCGTCACCTGCACTCTGGCCGCCGCTATGGCGGCACGGGGCAAAAAAGTAGGTATCCTGGACGCCGACATCACGGGCCCGTCGGTGCCCCGGGCCTTTGGCATCAGCCAGCGGGCAGAGGGCAGCGAGGTGGGCATCTATCCCGCCGTCACCGAAGGCGGCATTGAGCTGATGAGCCTGAACCTGCTCATCGAGCGGGAGACGGATCCCGTGGTGTGGCGGGGTCCCGTCATCGCCGGGGCGGTGGAGCAGTTCTGGACGGACGTGGTGTGGGGCGATCTGGATTACCTGTTCGTGGATATGCCCCCCGGGACGGGGGACGTGCCGCTGACGGTGTTCCAGTCCCTGCCGGTGGACGGGGCGATCGTGGTGTCCGCCCCCCAGACACTGGTGGGCATGATTGTCACCAAGGCGGTGCGTATGGCGGAGATGATGGACATCCCCGTGCTGGGGTTGGTGGAGAACTATTCGTATTTCCGCTGTCCCGGCTGCGGCGAGGATCACCCTGTGTTCGGTGAGAGCACCATCGACACCCTGGGGACCCACCTGTCCCTGCCGGTGCTGGCCAAGCTGCCCATTGACCCGGCGCTGGCCCGGGCGGTGGATTCGGGCAAGGTGGAGGGCTATGCGCCCAACCCCATGGCCGCAGTGGCGGATCTGCTGGACAAGGAATGATGAAAAACCGGCCCGGGGCACCTGCTCTGGGCCGGCTCAAAATTTTTTAAAAAACCGCGAAAAAGAGGTTGACATTTCACGGGAAATGCAGTATAGTATCTCTTGCCCCTAGCAAGGGCGGCATCTCTGAGAAATGGCGGCGTAGCTCAGTTGGCTAGAGCACTCGGTTCATACCCGAGTTGTCACCGGTTCGAATCCAGTCGCCGCTACCATCCCGAAGAAGCGGCGATGGCCGCTTCTTCGGGCACCCGCTCTGACCCGCCCGCCTCGGGCACCACGGCCCGGTGGTCAAGCGGCTAAGACACCGCCCTTTCACGGCGGTAACACGGGTTCGATTCCCGTCCGGGTCACCAATATGGAGGCTTAGCTCAGTTGGTTAGAGCGCTTGCTTCACACGCAAGAGGTCACAGATTCGAGTTCTGTAGTCTCCACCAAGTTGCATTGACAAAAAAGATGCAGGCAAAAAATCCGCACTTTTGTGCGGATTTTTTGCGTATAATCGCACATTTTCAGATATCCAAAGAATAAAACAGAGTGGTTTACAAAAACAGGAAGCATAATTTTAAAATAACGCAAAAAAGATGCAAAACAGGCTTAAATGCCCATATTTTTAAGATTTTCACTCTGGAAGGGACTTGAACCCTAAAGCACTCAAGATTGGAAGGAAATTCTAATTTCGGTTCGAATCTATTTTACCCTTGCCTGCTGTTCGGGAATTGTGCTGGATATCCCGCATCATATGTGGTAGTGTTGCTGCTACCAAAGCAAGGGGGCGCCACCGTGGAATACAATTTTTACTTGGAGCAGAAGTATCTGTACGAGGGCCAGGTTGAAGCCCGCATCCTCACCGCCACCCAGGCAGAGGCTATGGGTTACAAAGACGACTACATCGCCGCTTGCACAGGCCACAAGCTGTATGTAGATGGCTTTGACAGCATCGATGCCATCCGCAGTTACCTGGGCGATCTGGTAAATTGCACTTTAATTGAATAGCACACACCACTAATAGCCCATGGCCAGCAGGACTGCTGACCATGGGCTATTTTTGCGTCTGCAGGACTGAGACACTTGTTGATAGCAGAGGAGAAAATAGTTGATACGTTTTTATATTTTTAAAGACGGCGTACTGCAAAGCAGCACCGCCGCAAAAGAAACCGCAATCGATCTGATCCGCCAATATCAGAAGCAGGAAACTCACCCATTCTTGCGGTCGGAATTCAGCATCATCAAAGGCGAGGAAGAATTTGTACCCTATCC
Organism: uncultured Oscillospiraceae bacterium; assembly: GCA_910579595.1. Classification (GTDB taxonomy): domain Bacteria; phylum Bacillota; class Clostridia; order Oscillospirales; family Oscillospiraceae; genus Enterenecus. Next base: position 27,174 of record CAJTVM010000009.1, on the reverse strand, counting down.
TTCCCAGAGAAAGCCGAAACGAAACCGCGGGACGGAACGGTAACAGCGCAGGATACCGCGGCCAAAGCCGAGCCGCGGCCCCCCCGGCTGTTCCTTTTGGTGCTTCTGCTTCGTCTGTGCATGGTTCTTTGGTGGTCATGGTAATAGCTATGTCATCAGCTTTCGGCTATACTTGGGTTCACGATCAAAAGAAAGGAGAACAGCACGATGCCAGAAACCAAAAACCTATGTGCTCAAATCAGCCTCGACCTGCATCACAAAATTTCCGAGGCCAAGGAGCAGACGGGCCAAACCACCAGCCAGTACATCACAGACCTGCTGACCGAATACTTCAAAATCAAAGAAAACGGAGGAACTGAAGCCATGACAACCGGAAAAAATCGAACCCTTGCCTTTCAAATTGACGAGGAGCTGTTCAACCGCATCAAAGCCCACCTGGAACGGGAGACTGCTCGCACCGGCCACAAACTCACCCAGCGGGACTTTGTACTGGGCCTGATCACGGAGGCGCTGGACGCTGCCGAGCACGAGGCTCAGGAGGAACAGAACGAGGACCAAGCGCAGGAGGAGAACCAGCCCGAGGAGAAGTGACCTTCTCCAGCACCAGCAGCCACGGGGTCGATCCAGCCGGATCGGCCCCGGCCATTTTCAAGCCGTTTGTGCCCACCCGCGGGCTGGGTGGCATCCGCGCCCCTCCCCGCAGGTGAAACGCGGTGTCGGCCCCCGTGTGGCCAAACGTGACGGCCTCCCGGCCCACAGCGGCACAAAGACAGTGAATCGCCCCCGGAAATCATCCAGCATGATGATCTCCGGGGGCTTTTTTCGTTTCAGCCAAAGGGGGTGATGATCACGAAACGAAGAACAGACCCGGAAGATTTCTGGAAATTCACAGACGAGGAAATGGAGATCGCCAAAAACACAGATCTGCCCGACCTGCTGGAACACCTGGGGTATCACTTGAAGCGGGTGGGCCGGTATTACACCACCAGGGAGATGGACAGCATCCGCATCAAAAACCGCCGCACCTGGAGGCGGTACTCCGAGGGCACGGGCGGGGATGCCATCACGTTCCTCCAGCGGTTCGAGAATAAGGGCTTTCGGGAGGCCGTAGAGTACCTGCTGGCCTTCAATGGGCGGGCACGGGATTCCCCTGCCCCACTCAGGCCGCTCCAATCGGCTGTGGAAGAAGAAAAGCCCGAGTTCACCCTGCCCCCGGCCAACGGAGATAACCGCCGGGTGTTCGCCTATCTGCGCAAGCGCGGTATCGCGCCCCAAGTGATCCGGGCGTTCCTCAATGCCGGCCTGCTGTACGAGGACGCCAAATACCACAACTGCGTGTTCGTGGGCCGGGATGCCAGCGGCAAGGCCCGGTTCGCCAGCAAACGGGGCACCTACGACAAAGACGGCGTCAGCTTCAAGCGGGATGTGCTGGGCAGCGACAAAAGCATCGCCTTCCCCATCCCCTGCGATCCCAGCGTCCCCTGGGTGCTGGTGTTCGAGGCTCCTATCGACCTTTTGAGCTTCTGCACCCTTCACCGGGAAGCCCGCTCCAACGCCATAGCACTGTGCGGGCTGTATGAGGGTGGCCTGAACACCTACCTAAAAGACAACCCCCACCTGCGCCATGTGGTGCTGTGCCTGGACGCGGACGATCCCGGCCAGACCGCCGCCCAAAAGCTGCGGGCAGAGTACGAGAGCCAGGGACTCAAAGTGTCCACCAGGGTGCCGCCCAAGGGGAAAGACTGGAATGAATACCTCCAGCAACGCGGGCCGCCCCGGGAAAGGGGGCGGTAGAGAAGAAGGATTTTCCGAAAAAATGAACATAAACCGGAGGAAAACGACATGAAACGTATCTTGACCACATTATGCGCCATGACCCTTCTGCTGGCCGGGTGTACCCCCGCCTTTGCCACCGAGGTGCCCAGTACGTCATCTGCACCCTCGCAGGAGCCGGAACTGGGCTGCTACTACCCCATTTCTGTGGAGGAGTACACTTACGGCCCCCTGGACGAGCTGCGCGTCAGCAAGGTGTACCAGCTCTCCCTGGGGGACGATCCCAGCGGCATCCCCACCGGGGACTTCGAGCGCGGTGGGCGGCACTACTACCTGCTGGACATGACCCGGAAGGACGAGGTGGGGGTGGACACCCGGCAGCACACCGAAACCGTCACCCTGTCCAGCGATACCAACAAAATGGACGACATTCTCAAGCGGCTGGATGCCGAGATGGAATTTACCACCGAGGACGGCTACACTGGCACCCTGCGGCTGGATCACACCAGCGTCCAGGTCACTACGGATGGATACAAAACCAGTACAAAGGCTCTGTCCGCCACCCGGACGTACCCCAATTTGTCCGACGCCGACGTGTCTTTGATCCCGAAAACCATCACGGACGGCGGCAAGACCCTCACCCTGGCGGACGTCCAGTGGGCCAGCGCCGAGGGCACGGACGGCGAGGGCGGCGTGGTCACCCACTACACCGCCACCGCCAGCTACACCGGCAGCACCTCGTCCCGGTATGCCACCGGATACACCATCACCGCCAACTACACCGGGGAGGTGGCCAAGACTGACTGCAGCGTGGTGACGTACACCGCCGTGTTCGGCAGCGTGGAGGCCCCGGAGGAGTCCGACGCCCCCGAGGAAACTGCCAAACCGGACGATACCCCCGCTGCGTCCATCAACTGGACGGAGCTGAAAACCCCGCTGATGATCAGCGGTCTGGTGCTGATCTTGGTCCTCGGCGGCGGTTTCGCCATCAAAAAAATCAGGAGGAGATAAAGCCTATGAAGCATAAACTTTGTGCCCTTGTGTCCGCAGTTATTCTGTGCGCCCTGTGCGTGGCCCCTGCTCATGCACTGGAATACAGCTTTGACGCCCCAGCCGATTACCTGTTTGGGTGGCCCACCAGCGACGATACCCCCCATGAGTGGCAGGACCCCAACGTGGATCTCTCCAAAAGTACCGCCCTGATCCCGCCCGGCTTCGGGACGCCCACCAGCTATCTGCCGGGGAGCGGCGAATATCTGACACCCAACCTCGTCCCTGGTGCGCTGGGCAGCGGGCTGGTCAACCAGGAGGGCGGCCCCACCGGCGGCGGTTATCCTACCGTGGGCGCAGGGATTACCACCGTGGACAGCCCCAGTTTCCCCACCGTGGATATTCCCTCGGGCGGGCAGACGGTTGGCTTCACCGAGGTCACCAGCGCCATGTACTACAGCAACGGCAGCCTGGGCACCCTGAAAATCCCCTCCATTGGCCTGACGGTGGGCATCTATGAAGGCACCGGCAGCGCCCCGCTGCTCAAGGGCGCGGGCCATTTCACCGGCACCAGCATCTGGGATGGAAACTGTTGTATCGCGGGCCACAACCGTGGTGTGCGCAATGATTTTGGCAAGATCCACCTCTTGAAATCCGGCGCTGTCATTACCCTTACCACCAAACTGGGTGCCCGCACCTATACCGTCAGCAGCGTGACCAAGGTCTCCGTCAATGATGTCAGCGGCCTGGAGCCCTCCGACACCAACATGATCACACTGTACACGTGCGTGGAAAACCAGCCCGCCTACCGCTGGTGTGTCCGGGGCATTGCTTATTAAAGGTCTCCGCCAGCAACCCAGCAAAGCGGTTGCTGGTGGAAAAGGAGGAGCAAGGGAGCGCGCGCAGTTTTCGCCGTAGGCGGGAACGGAGTGCAGCGGACTTTGCGACGACGCAGCTGTTCAGCGAAAGTATTCGACTTTGGCCCCTTGTTGTGGTAGTGTTGCAGTTGCAAAAACCCAACACAATAATGAGGAGGTCAAAGTTATGAAAAAAGGAACTGCCATTACATTTACGGTAGGAGTGTTCGCGGGTCTTGCCCTGTGCGGCCCCGCCGCCCATGCCGCCACAAACATCTCCACCACACTGAGTAGCCAACCCATCTATGTGGACGGCCGGCGGGTGTCCATGACGGCTTATTCCATCGGCGGCAACAACTACGTCAAATTACGGGACATCGGCAAGGCGGTGGACTTCGGCGTTGAATATGACGCCGCCACCAACTCCGTCCACATCGACCCCAACGCTCACTACCAAGAGGAGGTGACCACCCCTGCACCGGCCACGCCCTCCCCCTCCCCGGAACCCTCGGGCAGCTATACCATCAGCACAGACCACTGGAGCCGGGAGGATTTCTCCCAACAGGCCAACCCCGCCGTATTCACCGGGGTCTACAATAGGGCCCTGTACAACACCATCCGGCAGACACTGGTAGACAGCGGGGCTGGAAGCGCCCCGGCTTACACCATGGTGGCCCAGGGCGCGGACTACAGCGCGGCGATAGATTTGCTGGGACGAATGAGCGGAGCAATTCGATATGAACATTATGTACCTGCCAACTTCACCAACTATTGGCAATATCCCAGCTACTTTTCTGTATCCGCAGCGATGCCGGAAAACTTCCTGCTGGCAGCGGAATATGTCCAGCCTGCCATCGACCATTTGAACCGGCTCGGCTCAGGCCGGGACAAGGTAACGTACCTTAACGACTACCTCTGCACCCTGCTGTCCTATGAGCTTGATAAAACGGCGGGCATCCCGCAGATATTTGCACCCCATGCCAGCGAGTTGAAAGCTGCCTGCGGCTCCTATACCAGCGCGTCCAACTTCTTGTGCGGCGCGGCTGATATCCCCTGTGTCAGCGTTAGATCCTCCAACCACTCCTGGAACCTGGTCTACGTAGACGGACAATGGCTCCATGTGGATGTATCCACCAATGATCTGCGGGGCTGGCACAGTATCCTGCTCCAAGAAACCCACCCGGAGCAGATCGACATCGCGCCGGAGGCCACAGCCTTCCTCAAGGAGCTGCTGGTTCCCGGATCTACAAAATAACCGATCAACTGAACAGACAGGAGAGGCAGACCGCGAAAACGGCCTGCCTTTTCTTGTGAAAAATGAAAGGAGAGCCCATGAAACACAAACTTTCCACCAGACTGATCTCCATGCTGCTGGTGCTGGCCACGCTGTTCGGCCTGCTGGCCGTCCCCGCCAGCGCCGCCACGCTGGACGACAGCGGCAGCGTCAAGATCACCATGGACGGCTTCGGAAGCTACCTCAGCAAGAAGGCCGGCGGCACCATTGGCGGCGGATACTGGCAGTATACCAGCAATAAGGGCCTAAAAGGGGCCGCGTACTGCGTGAATTGGGGGCTTACCGGGGTTTCCCCCAGTAAATCCCTCACCATCCGTCCCTACAACCGGAACCCCAAGACCATGGGGGCCTTTGCCAACGGCTACCCCTCCCGCACGCTGGAGCAGTTCAAAGAGCTGAATACGCCCACTTTCCCTGACATCGCCAACCTCACGGTGACCGAGTACAAGTACGCCACCCAGGTGGCGGTGTGGGCCACCTGCGGGCAGATCGCCGTCCCCGGCACCGCCTTTACCGCGGGACGCACGTCGGTGGTGGTACCCACCTCGGATGCCCGGCAGCTGCGCATCTACCACAGCATCCAACGCATCTTGGCCCACGCGAACAACTGGAACAAGCACCTCTATGTGGGGATGTACATCCACACGGAAGAAAACTCCAACATTCAAGCGGTAGAGGTCACGAATGAGCGTGGGCTCGAAGGCGCCGCCGCCAACGGGGAAACCGGCATCAAGAAGGAAACCATCAACGGCAAGGAGTATTTCACCCGTGTGATGTACCTGGATTCCGCCACCTCCACCTGGATCGACGATTATAAGACCAAGGTGTACTCCCCCGACGCCCCCGCTGGCACCATCTTTGTGGCCGCCAACAACTCTCCGCTGGAAACAGTGCAGGAGGGCGGCATCACGTACTTTAAGGTGGACACCAGCCGGGGCCACTCCACTAATCTCAACGCCAACGGCTACGCCTACGGCGGCGCGTTCAAGGTGTGCATCCCCGCGGACAACGTGGCCAACGAGGGCTCCTTCTCCATCAAGGCCACCGGCGGCGTGGCGCAGTATAAGCTGTTTATCGCCGAAAACCCCTCCGCTTCCGAGCAGTCCTACATCATTTCCGATCCCGGCTACACCACCACCGGGGCCAGTGCCACCTTCAAATGGCAGGGGACAAATGAGACGTCCGATAAGGCCAGCCTCCAGATCACCAAGACTGGACCGGGCAACGCACCCCTGGAGGGCGCGGAGTTCACCCTCACCGGCGACAAGGGCACCATGGTCACCGGCGTCAGCGATCCGAACGGCCTGGTGGTGTGGACGGAGCTCCCCGCCGGTGAAAAATTCATCCTGTCCGAAACCAAGGCCCCGGCAGGGTTCCAGATCGCCGCCTCACAGAACATCACCCTCACCGCCGGGCAGACCACCTACGTGACGGTGCCCAACAACACCGTCCGGGGCTTCACCGTCAAGAAGGTCGACGCACAGAACAAGGGCAGTTTGCAGGGCGCGGTATTCCGCTTCGAGCAGATTGATGGGGACTATGTCACCACCGGTATCACCGGGTTCGACGGCCAGATCTCCTTTGAGGGCGACGAGCTGCCCTACGGCTCCTACCGGGTGACGGAGGAGTCCCCTCCCCCGGGCTACCTGAAGGATACGCGGGTGGAAACCGTGGAGTGGACGGGTGAAAAGGATGTTCTGCTCACCTTTGAGGACGTCAGGGAGGCCCGGCTGATCATCGTAAAAAAGGATGCTCAGACCGGGGTGTCGCTGGCGGAGGCCGTGTTCGACATCTATGCGGACGGCAAATACCTCACCACCGTCACCACCAACGACGCTGGGGAAGCTTACGTCACTGGGATCAAGGATGAGATGTACATCGAGGCGCGGGAGAAGATCGCACCGGAGCACTATATTTTGGATCAAAGCTCCCATGGAATCCACATCGATCCGTATGACCCCAAGATTGCGGATGATCCCGTGCTCACCATCACCAACGAGGCGAAGACGGCCCTGCGTATCATCAAATACGACCGGGTGAGCGGCACCCGGCTGTCCGGTGTTACCTTCGAGATTTACAAGGACAGCGAGCTGTTCGACACCAAAATCACCGATGAAAACGGCGAGATCAATCTCTTTGACCTGGAACCGGGCACCTATCTGGCCAAGGAGGTGTCCAGCGATGATGCCCACATCCTCACCTCCACCCCCCAGCAGATCGAGCTGAAGGCGGGCCAGACGGCCACCCAGGAGCTGGTGTTTTTCAACGACCAGAAGCCCGGGATGTGGCTGGTAAAGGTGGATTCCTCCGACCTGTCCAAGACCCTGCCGAACGTCAAGTTTGAGATCAAGGCGGTAGACGGCAGCTTCGGGCCCAAGGAGTTTACCACCAACCAGAGCGGTGAAATCGACCTGTCTAAGCTGAATCCGGGTGCCTATGTGGTGACGGAGCTGGAATGTCCGGGCTATGTGATCGACGACGCCCAGCGCATCATTGAGCTGAAGCCCAACGAAAAAGCCCAGTTTGTGTTCACCAACAGCAAAAAGCCCACCCTCAAGCTGACGAAAACCAGCGCGGACGGCACGGCGCTGGAGGGCGTTTCCTTCCGGCTGGCGAAAATCGAGGACGGTTCCCGTTATCTTGACCGCACCACTGACGCCAAGGGCGAAATTTTGTGGGAGGACTTGGAGCCCGGCGTTTATTCCCTCAAGGAGATCGCTACCGTGGACGACCACATCATTGACCTGCGGGAGTACCATGTGGAGCTGTTCCCCGGAAAAGAAAGCACGATTACGCTGGAAAACAACAAGCGCCCCAACCTCTATGTCATGAAAAACGACGCCGACACCGGGGAGCCTGTGCCCAACACCATTTTCTTGGTGAAGGCGGCGGACGGGCACTCTGTTGATGAAATCAAAACGGACAGCGAGGGCCGCGCCGAACTGAAAAATCTCCTGCCCGGAGTGTACGAGATTTCGGAAAAGTCGGTGCCCTCCCCCTACCTCAAGGACGCCGAGCCCCAGCTGGTGACGTTGTACCCCAACCGGGACCACACCGTCTACTTCAAAAACCACAAACGGCCTGTCATCGAGATTATCAAGGAGGACAGCATCACCCACGCGCGGCTGGCTAACGTCCGCTTCCAGGTGTGGTACGCCAGCAATAATACATCCACCGGTGAGATCAACGATCTGGGCGTCTATACCACCGACGAAAACGGGCGCATCGAGCTGGATGGCACCAAGATGGGCGAGTACGGCCTGCGGGACGGCTGGTTCCGGGTGAAGGAGCTGGCTCCACCGAAAGGCTACTCCATCAAGGACAGCGACACCCAGGAGGCATTTGTGGCCGCTGGACAGGGCCACACCTTCCGTTTTGAGAACACGCCGCTGTCCGCCCTCTGTGTCTGGAAGTACGACAGCGTCACCGGCGAGGCCGTGGAGGGCGCTGTGTTCCAGGTGAAATACCTGGGCGGGACCTCCGGCACCGGCGGCACCGTGATCGGCACCTATAAGACCTCAAATAACGGCTCCTTCACGGTGACCGGGCTGAAAGCGGGTACTTATATCGTGCAGGAAGTGGCCAGCGACAGCGGCCATGTCATCGACACCGCCCCCCAGACGGCCTACATCTCAGGCGAGGATCAGGATGTGGTGCAGCTCTATTTTGGCAACTCCCCCAAGGGCTCCCTGCTGGTGAAAAAGGTGGATGCCGGCGACGGCTCCCCGCTGAGCGACGTGGAATTTTTCGTCACCACCAGCGACGGCACCGTGGTGGGCGACGCCAACGGCAAATTCGTGACAGACCGCGCGGGCACCTTCCTGGTGGAGGGCATCGACCCCGGCACCTCGCTGGTGGTCAAGGAGGTTCGCGCGAAAGAAGGCTACATTCTGGATAACGTGCCGCAGGTGGCAAAAATCAAAGCGGGACAGACGGTAACGCTGGAGTTCCGCAACCAGAAGCAGGGCAATTTGATCATCCACAAGCTGTCCAGCCTGGACAAGGCACCGCTGGAGGGGGCGCAGTTCAAGCTGATCTACGCCGATGGCAAGGTGGTGGACACGGCGAACGGCAAAGTGTCCTCCAATGGGCTGTACTTCACCAATGCCGAGGGGCAAATCGTGATTTCCAATGTCACTGGCACGATCATCGCAACCGAAGTGTCCAGCCCGTCTGGGTACGCCATTGACGCCAATTCCCGCAGCCAGACCATCGTGGTCAACCCCGGCGACGATACGCAACACGCATATTTTTACAACGATCCCCTGTGCTCCCTCACCATCTCCAAGGTGGATTCTGTCACTGGGAAGCCCATCCCCAACACCACCTTCACCGTGAAGTACGCCAGTGGCGAGCTGATCGGGCGGTACACCACTGGGAAGGACGGCACTGTGACTATCGGGGGACTCCTGCCTGGTTCCACCGTGGTGGTGACGGAATATAAGGTGCCCGACACCTACGTGCTCAACACCACGCCGCAAACAATCACGCTGAAAAGCGGCAAAAATACCGTAACCAGCGGCACGGCTGGCGGCAGCGGGAATGGCGGCGGAAACGATTTGATCTTCGAGAACGACCCCAAAACCCGGCTGGTGATCGAGAAATATATCACTGGCACCACCACCCCCATCAAAGGCGTCACCTTCTTAGTCACCGATTCCAGCGGCGCGGTCATTGGCAGTTCCAACGGCGAATATATCACCGATGAAAATGGCCGTATCGTGATCGAGGGGCTGGAGCCCGGCACCACTGTCACAGCCAAAGAGATCAGGACCGTGGAGGGCTACGTGCTCGATACCACGCCCAAGTCCATCAAAATCAAGGTAGGCGAGGCGATGACGCTGCGCTTCTACAACCAGAAGCAGGGCGGTCTCGTCATCAAAAAGCTGGATTCTGTCACCAAAAAGCCGCTGAGCGGAGTGCAGTTCCAGCTCACCTATGCGGACGGCTCCTACGTGGACTATGACAACGGCCACATGAGCAGCAAGGGGCTGTATGAGACGGATTCCTCGGGTGAAATTCGGATCACTGGACTCACGGGCACTGTCATCGTCAAGGAGGTAAAATGCCTGCCTGGGTACACCATCGACCCGGCCGCGCAGAGCCAGACGGTTCAGATCAACCCCGATGACTGTCAAACGCTGGTGTTTTATAACACGCCCGTCGGGTATTTCGAGCTCATCAAGGTGGTGGAGGGGAACGAAAGCAAGCGCATCCCCAACGTGACCTTCGAGATCCGCCGCACTTCGGACGGCGGGCTGGTGGACACCATTACCACCGGCAGCGATGGACGGGCCACCCTCCAGTTGGATGCGGGCAATTACTATGCCGTTGAGACGGCCTGCCCGAAGGAGTTCAAGCTGGATTCCACGCCCCATTACTTCACCATGAAGGATAATGGCCAAGGCACCACTTTGACGGTGAAAAACAAGGCTTTCGCAGGAATTTTGATCCACAAGACCGACAGCACCACCGGTAAGGGCATCCAGGGCGTATCCTTCCTGCTCTATGATAGCAAAAATACCCCCATCGGGCAGTACACCAGCGACAACAACGGCTACGTCTACATTGAGGGCCTGACGGAAAGCGGGCGCTACTACCTACGCGAACTGGAAAACCCGGGCTATGTGCCGGACACCCAGCTCAAGACCGTTTATGTCACCGCTGGCGAAACGACGCTGATCGAGTGGAAGAACATCCCCATCACAGCCCAGATCCAGATCACCAAGAAATCCGCTGACTACAACCCCACCAACGGCCTGCCCGCTGGCAGTCTGCTGGAGGGCGCTGTGTTCGAGATTCGGGACAAGGCAGGCAACCTGGTGGACACCATCCGCTCCGACAGCCGGGGTGTGGCCTCCTCCAAGCCCCTGCCGCTGGGCCGGTACACCATCCGAGAAGTGAAGGCCCCGGCAAATTACGGCGTCAGTGGCCAGGAGCTCACCGCCTATCTGGAGCACGCGGGCCAGATCGTGCGCTTCGAGGTGACCAACAAGTCCCTGACCACCGGGGTATCCATCACCAAAACCGGCCCCAAGGAGGCCATGGCGGGCCAGCCGGTGAACTATACCTTCTCCAGCATCGGCAACAATTCCAACGTCATGCTCACGTCGTTCTATTGGCGCGACACCCTGCCCGCCGAGGTTCGGCTGAACACGGTGGTGACGGGCACCTATAACTTCCCCGGCACCTATAAGATCACCTACCGGGTGAACGGCGGCGAGTACCGCACGCTGGCGGACAATCTGAGCACCAGCAAAAACTATACGCTGGCCGCCTCCCCCGCCGCTCTGGGCCTTGCCTCCAATCAGCGCGTCACCGAGATCATGTTCGTGTTCGGGCAGGCCCCCGCTGGCTTCGCCCAGGTGGAGAAGCCCATGCTGAAATGCACCGCTGTGTCCTACATTGCCACCACCGCCTTTACCAACATCGCCGATGTGGGCGGTGTGTACAACGGCGTGTGGGTGCAGGCCATCTCCCGGTGGGTGACAAAAGTGTATGGGAAACCTGTTGTCCCCACCCTCCCCAAGACGGGGTATTGATCTGCGTCCCTGGGCCCGCCAATCGGCGGGCCCCCACATTTTAATACAAAAGGAGTGCGATTACCATGCTGAAAATCACTGCTACCGGCAACCTCACCAACGACGTAGAGCTGAAGCTGAACGAGGAAACGGGCAAGCCTTACGCCATCCTGCGCATTGCCTCTGACCGCCGCTACCTCAATCGGAACGGCGTCCGGCCCACCGATTTCGTCTCCATCAAGGTGCGGGGCAGGCTGGCGGAGCGCTGCGCCGCCTATGCCGTCAAGGGCTGCAAGCTGACCGCTGTGGGCGACTTCGAGACGATTATCTTTGCCGAAGACCCCACCCGCCAGCCGGGCTTCCTGATCAAGGCCACCGAGGTGGAGTTCCTGTCCCCCGGCCTGGCGGACGAGGCCGCCCAGGCCGCCAACGCCAACCGGGAGGCCGCTGACAGCGGCGTTGACGGGCAGGCGGCTTAATGCGCAACACCGGCATCGAGTACAGCAGCGGGGACCGCTCCCCCGTTGTACTCCCTGAGATGGCCCAGCTGCTCCCCCCGCTGACGGGGGAGCAGCTGGCCGCGCTGGAGGCGGATCTGCTGGCCAACGGCTGTTACTCGCCCATCATCGTCAACGAGGATATGGCCATCATCGACGGCCACAACCGGCAGGAACTGTGCGTGAAACACAGCATCCCGTATAAAATAGCTGTGTTTTCATTCGCAGATATGCTGGAGGCAAAGCAGTGGGCGCTGGATACCCAGAAGGGGCGGCGCAACCTGGACAAGTGGGAGCTGGGCAAGATCGCACTCAAACTGAAGCCTGACGTTGAAGCCAGGGCGAGGGAAAATATGGCCGCAGGAGGCGGGGACCAAAAAAGCGAGGAAGCAAAATCGGGTTTGGCAATATTGCCGAACCCGATTTCTCCTGTGGATACCCGCAAAGAACTGGCCGAAGCTGTGGGCCTGGGTGAGCGCACCATGGGCAAGGTGATGCAGATCGACGAGCACGCCCCAGCCCCCATCCGGGAGGCTTTGGACAGCGGCGACCTGTCCATCAACCAGGGTTACAACCTGACCCGCCAGCTCCAGGATGTACCGGAGGAGCAGCGGGCCGAGGCCGCCGCCCAGGCGGTGGAGCTGCTCAAGGCAAAAAAGGAGATCCGGGTGCTGGACGTTGAGGCTGAGCACCGGGGCAAGGTGGCGGGGCTGTTCTGCAAAGCCTTTGAGCGGGCGGTGCTGCTCACCCCCAGCGAGGAAAATGTGCGGCTCTGGGTGGAGGGCGCCCGGATGAGGCAGGACGAGATCGAGGACTCGGTCAAGGAGGCCCGGGAGCTGTCCGGGGTGTTTGCCGCCATCGCGGATATTTTGGAGAAGATGCTGCCCATTGAGGTGGGCGGCACAGAAGGGGGGTGAGGACATGATGATCCGAAGGGAACGGCTGGACGCTTTGCGGGCGCGGTACCCCGTTGGCTCCAGGATCGAACTGGTGGAGATGGTGGACGACCCGCGGCCTGTCGAGCCTGGGACCAGGGGAACCCTGTTTGACATCGACGATGCGGGCACCCTGCACATCAAATGGGACAATGGCCGGGGCCTGGGGTTGGTGCCGGGCAAGGATGTTTTCACCGTCCTGCCGCCGGACGAGCCCGAAAAGGCTGGTCCCAACGCCCATGACAGGCCCAATTCCCGGCACAAAGCCGGAGGCGGCGGACAAGAACGATGAGCAGGCGGCCGCTTGCCGTCATTTATCATAATAAAAAATCGGCTGGGCCGGGGCGCTGACGCGCTCCGGCCCTTATATTTGTTTGATTGGAGTGTTTAAGAAATGGCAATTTTCAGAGTGGAACGGACGCGGGATTATACCGTCATGAGCAACCATCATTTAAAGGACACCGGCCTGTCCCTGAAAGCCAAGGGCCTGCTGTCCATCATGCTGTCCCTGCCGGAGTCCTGGAACTACACCACTCGGGGGCTGGCCGCCATCTGCAAGGAGGGCGTGGACGCTATCGGCTCCGCCATCCGGGAGCTGGAGCAGGCGGGTTACATCGTCCGCCGCCAGCTTCGCGGGGCAAATGGGCGGATCACCGATACCGAATATGTGATCTATGAGCAGCCCATCGAGCCGGATACGCCGCCACCGCAACCGGAGGGGCCGGATATGCCTTTGCCACGTCCGGAAAACCCGTATATGGCGGGGCCGGATGCGGCAGCGCCATGTGCGGCGAAGCCCGCGCAATTAAATACTAATCAAGTAAGTACGAATCGATCAAAAACTAATCTATCCCGACAGACAGAAGGACGGAACGCCCGCGCGGGCGCGCCCAGCGGGGCGGGCTGTGCGGAGAACAGGCCCTGTCCCGACGTACATTCGGAGCTGGAGCGGATCAGGGCGCAGATCGAGTACGGCTGTATCCGCACCGTGGAGAACCGGGAGCAGGTGGATGAGTTTGTGGAGATCATGCTGGAGGCCGCCCTGACGGAGAGCCCCACCATCCGCATCGGGCGGAACCGGGAATATCCCACGACGCTGGTGCGGGAGCGGTTCGTGCAGATCAACAGCTCCCACATCGAACGCCTGCTGGACGCCATCCTGGAAAACAAGACCCGGGTGCGCAACACCAAGGCATACCTGCTGGCGGCGCTGTTCGACGCCCCGGCCTCCAAGGAGAACCACTACACGATGCAGGCCAACAGCGCCTAAAAAGAACAAAAATCCATACGAAACGAGGTGTCTGATTGAAAAAACAAACGCTGAAGCTGGGGAGGGATGACGGTGCGTGAAAATGTCTCTGTCCGCCAGTGGCAGACGATGTACCGGATGGGCGCGTTCAGCGATAAGGCCCGATCCGTCCAGATCGAGGCGGGCTGGTATGACTGGTTCTGCCGGGACGAGTCCCTGGCGGGCCGCCTGAAGCAGATCGCCCCCGCAGTCATGGGCATCACCGATCCATTCATCCTGGACAATTACTATGTCTGGTTCAAAAATAATTGCCCCATGGATGGTCCGCTGTATGACGATGCGCGGTTTGAGCCGCTGGCCGGGGAGCGGGACGGGAAATACTTCTTGATAACGCTGGACTGCCCCCACGAAAACGCCAAGTGGGTGTTGTACACGGAGCGGTACGGCTTCCAGGAGCCGGAGTTCCAGTGCGGCAATGTGCGGGAGATGATCCGGTATGTGAACGGGCTGGGCCCGGAGCTGGCCCAAGGTACACCCGACCCAGCCCGCCATATGCCATCAAAGGCCAAGGCGCTCAGGCAGAAGGGGGCAGAACGATGAAGCCCATCCTGCCGCCCCAGGCGGAGGCGGAGATCATGGACCGGCTGTTCACCGAAATGCGGATCAGCTCCGGGGAGATCGCTGCCATTCTGGCAAAATACGATGTGCGCGGCGACGATGGGGCGCTCCAAGACAGCTACCGCAAGCGTTTAGGTCAACGGCTGATGGCCAGCATCCGGGACGAGACGGGCAAACGGGAGGTGCTGGCCCACGGCAGCGAGTATGTGGTGGTGGAGTGCTGCAACGACCAGCAGGCGCTGAAGGCCATCCGCCGCCGCATCCAGGGCCAGATGAGCGGGCTGGACGTGTCCGCCGCCAAGGTGCAGGGTCGTATCCATGTGCTGGACCGATTTCTGACCAAGTTCAGAAAGGCGGGATAAGCATGGACTTTTGGAAAAACCTCCGTGCTGTACTGACGCACCCGGATCTCCTGCGGGAAATGGAAGCTGAACAGCAGCACTCCGCCCAAATTGAACAGGAATTGGCCGAATGCGTTGACCAAGCGGAACTTGATAAATTCCTGTTTGAGCGTGAGTGTGAGAAACTTCGAAACGAGGCCGGTGAATTTCGCTCCGCGCTTCTGGCTGTCAGTCCCAAGGTGTCATCCACAGAGGAAATGAAGCGGTTTTATGGGCTGATCGCCCCATATTTGGACAGATACGGCATAACCATGTTTCATGCGGCAAAGCGCCTCACCGGTATCAATATTTACACCCAATTCCCCTATGAGGATAAACGGGGACTATTTGAGGCGGCGGATGGGCATATGCTCCTGCGCTACCTCACCGCCGCCCAGTTCCACGCGGTAACGTGGGAGGTTGTCCCCGGCGCCTGCTATGAAAAGGCGGTGCTGGGCAAGGTGGACGCCACCACCCCGGAATACCAAGAATTTGAGCGGGAGCTGTATGTCAAGACGCTGGAAAATCTGGGGTTCCAGTCTATCCTGTCCCCCGCGCCAGAGCAGGCGAGGGGGCTGTTCCAGCAAAAAAACGAGAAAAAACGAGGTGAAGCACGATGAGCGATCCTGCCATTACGGAGATCGATCGGGACACCTTCTGGGCCCTAATCAATCAGGCCAAAGAGCACCGGGGCGGCCCCAATGAATGGCTGATGGAACAGTTGATGGGCATGGGGCCGGAGCAGGCGAAACAATTCGATGACATTGCCAGCGCTTACATAAAGCTGGCCCATCAGTATGGATTGTGGAGCGCAGCCGCCGTCATGGACCGGTATGGCTTCACCGAATATGGCTTTCTTGATTTCCGCAGATGGCTGGTGGGGCAGGGTAAGGAAGTGTATATGGCGGCACTGAGAGATCCAGACACCCTCGCAGACGCAGCGGACTATCGGAAGCGCCTGTTTGAGCCTCTTGTCTATATGGGAAAGCCCGCCTATCAGGAACTCACTGGACGGCCCATCTATAAAATTTTCGATCTGGCTGAAATCCAGGTGTTGAAAACGAAATTGGCACAGGACATCGTGTACGGCACGGGCGTTAATTACCTCTATAACAACGAGGAGATTCCCCTTTACCTTCCCCGGCTGTGCGCCAAATACCTGACACCGGAGGAAATCAGAACATTTACTGCGCTGCCGTTCTGCAACTGGGATCTTAACGACCCAGACATTCAGGCGGCACGGCAAGGGCCGAAAAGTAAAAAAGTGAAACGAAAGCGAGACGACGCACGATGAGCAACACAGTTATGATCGGGGTGGACCATGGGTACGCTGCCACGAAAACCACCCATTTCTCCTTCTCCACCGGCCTGGTGGGATACGAGCACGAGCCCTACACCCGCAAGGACGTGCTGGAGCTGGACGGCAGGTACTATGTGGTGGGCACCGGACGCCAACCGCTCCAAAAGGACAAAACGGTGACGGAGGACTACTACCTGCTCACCCTGGCGGCCATCGCAAAGGAGTTGGAACACCGGCAGGCAGGACCTACGGCGGCTGTTCACCTGGCGGCGGGCCTGCCCCTCACCAGCTTTGGGCGGGATAAGAAAAAGTTCAGGGAATATCTGTTGCGGGATGGCAAGCCGGTGTCCTTCCACTATGAATGGGCGGCCTACACCGTGACCATCGAAGCGGTATCCCTGTTCCCCCAGGGATATGCCGCCGTACTCACCCAGACAGAGCTGCTGGACGAACCCTCCGTCATCGTGGCGGATATCGGCGGCTGGACGGTGGACCTGATGCGGCTGGATGGGCGAATCCCCAACGCCGCCACCTGCCGCAGTTTAGAGCTGGGCATGATCCGCTGTCTGGACGAGATCGCCGAGCAGATCCGCCGCTCCCTGGGCCTGTCCATGACGGCGGCGCAAATCGAGAGCGTCCTGTGTGGGGAGGCAAACAGCGTAGATAACAATGCCAAAGCGATCATCCATCGGGAGGCCGGGGCCTACACCCGCCGCCTGCTGTCCGCCATTGCCGAGAGCGGCCTGGACGTCTGGGCCATGCCCACCATTTTTCTGGGCGGCGGGGCGGCGCTGATGAAGCGCCATGTGTCGGCCACAGACGGCCTTTGCCAGCCCTTGATCCTGGATGACGTATGTTTAAACGCCAAAGGCTACGAGAGGCTCGTGGGGCAGTTGTCGCGGGTTTCTGGCGATGGCTGAGAAGAAGCGGCTGAATCTGGCCTTCTCCATGGCCTCGCCCCTCCAGCGGGAGGCGTGGCAGCTCCTGTCCGCCGTTCCACCGGGCCAGCGGACAGACGCCGTATGCCATGCTGTCTGCCGTGTCCAGGAACGGGACAGCCTGCTGGACGCCCTGCGGGCCATGCTCCGGGAGGAGTTGGGCGGGCCCGGCTATATCTCAACAACAGAAAAATGTGTGCAGCCGCAGGAGGCTGGGGATGTCGGGGACGACGTCCTCGGCTTTTTGCTTGCGCTGCAAAACGACGGAGGTGACGAAAAACCTGATCCGCTATTTTGATATGTTCGCGGGCATCGGCGGCTTCCGTGCGGGCTTAGACCGCACCGGGGGCTTCCAATGCGTTGGCCACTGCGAGATCGACAAGTACGCCGACGCCAGCTACCGCGCCATCCACCACATCCGAGAGGAGGAACGATACTATCCAGACGCCACAAAGATCGACCCCGCAGACCTGCCCCCCTTCGACCTCCTGTGTGGAGGTTTTCCCTGCCAGGCGTTTTCTAACGCTGGCAAAAGAAAAGGATTCGATGACGCCAGAGGCACTCTCTTCTTTGAGATTGCCCGGCTGGCTGAAGCCCGGAGACCTGCGTACCTGCTGCTTGAAAATGTTCCCGGCCTTCTCACGCATGACCAGGGGAGGACGTTTGCTGTCATCCTCTCCGCGCTGGATGAGCTGGGGTATCATGTCGAGTGGTCAGTGCTTAACAGCGCCAATTTCCACGTCCCCCAATCAAGGCGAAGGGTGTTCATTATCGGATATTTTGATCCCCGATGCGCCGGAAAAATACTTCCTGTCTTCGGAAATGACGCAAAAACTCTTATACAAATCATCGGAGGGCCGCAGGGCTCCCGGGTCTACGACCCCAGCGGGGTAGCCTGCACCCAGACGGCGGGCGCAGGCGGCATGGGCGGCAAAACCGGGCTGTACCTGGTGGATTTATGCGCAGGCCGTCCGGAGCAGACCAATATCGCCCGGTGCATCACCGCCCGGTATGGGCAGACAAGCCTGTCTACCCATCCGAGAGAGCGATCCGGGGTGCTGCTCATTAAAAACGGCACAAAGCAGGGCTATAAGGAGGCCCATCCCGGCGACACCGTGGCCCTGGACTATATGGACAGCGGTACCCGCCGGGGGCGGGTAGGCCACGACATCGCCCACACGCTGGAGACCAGCAGCATCCAAGGCATCGTTGAGCGAGGCGGACGCATCCGCCGCCTCATGCCCCGGGAATGCCTGCGCCTCCAGGGCTTCGATGAGGATCAGATCGACCGCCTGCTGGCCATCACCTCCGACGCCCAAGCCTATAAGCAGGCGGGCAATTCTGTTACCGTCAATGTAATTGAGGCCATCGGGCGGCGCATCCGGGCAGTGGACGGGGAGCTCCGAGGGGGCGAGGCGGCATGATCGGTATCAAGGATCAATGCTTCGGCGTTGAGGTGGAGATGACAGGCATCACCCGGGAGGAGGCCGCCCGGGCTTTGGCCGCTTATTTTGGGAGCAGCCCCTGTTATAAGGGCGGTACTTACGACACTTGGACCGCAAAAGATCCCGGACAAAGAAACTGGAAGCTGATGAGTGATTCCAGCATCCAGCCCGAGCGCATGGGACTTTACGGATATGAACAGCTTGAAAAATATTCTGATGAAGGGCAACTATACAAGGTTGAAATGGTTACCCCAAAGCTCACCTACAGCCAGCTGCCTGTGCTCCAAGAGTGTATGTGCCGGGTACGGGAGGCCGGGGCCAAGGTGAACAGCTCCTGCGGCATCCATGTCCATGTAGATGGGGCCAACCACAACCGACAGAGCCTGAAAAATCTGATCGGACTTATGTATTCCAAAGAAGATCTTTTATTTAAGTCGCTGCAGGTGAACGAGGAACGGGCGGCGGAATGGTGCCAAAAAGTGCGGGAACCGATGCTGCGGCAGGCCCGGACCCTGTCTTCCGACGAAACAAGGGATCTCACCGAACTGGCGGATATCTGGTATGCGGGGTTTGAGGATGATGACACGAACCGGGACAGCCACTATAACAAATCCCGTTATTACGCGCTCAATCTTCACTCTATGTTTTATCGCGGCACAGTGGAATTCCGCTGTTTCAACTCCACCCTGAACCCCGGATTGGCGGCGGCGTATGTGAACCTGTGTCTGGCCATGTCCGCCCAGGCCATCGCCCAGCGCAGCACCGTCATGCGCAAAACCCACAGCGACAACGAGCTGTTCACCTTCCGGGTGTGGCTGGTGAGGTTGGGTCTCAACGGGCCAGAGTTCAAGGAGACAAGGGATCAGCTTTTACAAAATCTTGATGGCGACCGGGCCTGGCGCCACGATAAGGACAGCTACGAAGTAAACAGACGAAAAAAACGAAACCGAGACGCAGAAAGGTGATGAACATGAAAGTCCGCATTGACGGCAATACCTACGAGGGCACCGGCGAGGCCATCATGGACCAGCTCCGGCTGACCGCCTTTGACCCCACTGAGCACCCCGACGCCCAGAGCTACCTCCAGCAGCTCCGGGCCAATTTTATCCGCACCACCGGGCTGGACTGCCCCCTGCCGGACGGCAGCGTGGAGCGCCAGGCCCAGGCCATGATCGATCAGCTGGCCAAATACGGCGCACTGGAGGTGATTCACGATGGCTGACGGCAAGTTGTACTTCGCTTATGGGGCCAACATCAATTTGGATCAGATGGCCTGCCGCTGCCCCGACGCCGAAGTGGTGGGACCGGTGACGCTGGAGGGCTGGGAGCTGCTGTTCCGGGGAAGCGGCGTGGCCACCATCGGGCGAAAGGAGGGCGGCACCGTCCACGGCCTGCTCTGGCAGCTCACCCCGGACTGTGAGCGGTCCCTGGACCGCTACGAGGGCTATCCGCGCCTGTATGGCAAGCAGCTGGTGACGGTGCGGGACGCCCAGGGGCAGGAGCTCACGGTCATGGCCTACATCATGACGGAGCGGTACCGGACCCCTGCTGTCCCGCCCACGCCCTACTATGAGGGCATCCAGGAGGGCTACCGGCAGAACGGTCTGCCGGTGGGTGAATTGAAAAAAGCCTGGGAAAACACGGTGCGGGAGGTTCATGGGGCGACCTCCCGCACCAATGCCATGGCCTCTGATCTGCCGAAAAGGAGGAACCAACATGAGCGATAAGATCAAAGTCCTGGTGGTGGAGCCGATGAAGCCCTGCCGGGTGGAGGAGATCGACCACAGCCTGGAGGCCATGCAGGCCATCGTGGGCGGGTATATTGAGGAAGTGACGCCGTTCAACGACCCAGTTGCCATTGTGTGCAATGAGGAGGGCAAATTGCAGGGCCTGCCCTTTAACCGCCCGCTGGTGGATCGGAGCGGGGCGCCCTATGACATCCTCTGCGGCACGTTTTTCATTGCCGGTGACAAGGATCGAGACGCCGGTAAAATCTCCACCCGTGTCAAGCCGGTCAAGAGGGACAGCTTTGGCCGATGATATCCCCCGCTCCACATACGCCGGCTTGCCTGCTGTTACGCCGGTGGGGGACGGCCTGATGAAACAAATGTATATCCAATCCTGTTCCTTCGGGAAAGACAGTTTAGCAAGCGTCCTGCTGGCAAAAAAGCACGGCGACCCGCTGGACGAGGCGGTGTACTGCGAGGTCATGTTCGACAGCAAGACCTCCGGTGAAGTCCCGGAGCACCGGGATTTCATCTATGATACCGCCATCCCGGCCTTGGAGCGGATGGGGGTGAAGGTGGTGGTGCTCCGCTCTGAGCAGACCTATGTGGGGCTGTTCACCGGGCGGATCACCCGGGGTCCGAAGAAGGGCATGGTACGCTCCTTCCCCATCTGCGGCAGGTGCGCTGTCCAGCGTGACTGCAAAATGAAGCCCATCCGGAAGTACCAGAAATCCCTTCCGGCAGACACAGTGCAATATGTGGGCATCGCCAAGGATGAGCAGGACCGCCTGCTACGGCTGGGCGGCGGCAGCGTATCCCTGCTGGATAAATACAATTACACAGAACAGGACGCGAGGAGCCTCTGCGAAAAAGCGGGGCTCCTCTCCCCTATTTATGAGTTTTCCGATAGGGGCGGCTGCTGGTTCTGTCCCAACGCTAAGAAGAAAGAGCTGCGCCACCTTTACGACCACCACCCCGATCTGTGGGCCCGGATGCTGGAGCTCCAGGCCATCCCGGGCAAGGCCACCGAGAAATTCAACCGCACCCAAACCTTCACCGACATTGACGAGCTGTTCCGGAACGAGGATGAGCAGCTTCCCATAGCGGCGTAGCGCAACCCGCCATTGTTGGTATTGCTGGGTTTTCGCGCCCCATCTTTGTTGGATATCGTGATAGCTTTCGCCGCCAAAAGCTGGTATGGTTGTGGGCTGGAACCACCGAAAAATATCAAGGAGGGTAACGAAAATGACGAAATACGAACGCCACCCCGCGCCGGAGAAGCTGCTCCGGCAGATCACCACCGAGGCGGTCAACCTGCTGGCCCTGGGCGGGCCGGACAACATCAAGGCCGCGGCGCTCCCGGAGGTCGGGGTGGCCCTGATCGTCAAAGCCTGGGGACTGCCCCAAGAGGATCTGGATGCCAGCGCCACCCTGATCCAGGAGCAGAAAAAGCTGGTGAGCGGCGAGGCCACCCTGCCCGATGACAGGCTGCTGGAGCCCTACGACGGCGGGATGATCGCCGAACTGGTCTGGGGCCTGTTTGAGACGGCGGTGCGGCTGGACGGCACCGATGAGCGCAAGGCCATCCACCGGCTGGCACTGCTGATGGCGGACGCCCTGGACTTCGACGAGTGGATCGAGGAAAGCGGGCCGGGCGGTACTCAAAACTGAATCGGAACAGAGTGGGGCTGTCCCTGGGGGGCAGCCCACTTTTTCAACCGAAGGAGGTGTTTCAATGCCAAACAATGTTACCAATCAGATCACATTCGGCCCGGATGACGCCTCACGGGCCGCGTTCCAGCATATGCTCCATGAATTACAGGCAGACGGTGAGCCTTTAGGCAGCATTGACTTTAATAAGCTGATCCCCATGCCCCAAGAGCTGAATATCGAGTGCGGCAGCCGGACAGACAAAGGGATAAAGCTATACAAGGAGTTTTTGCTGGAGAGCACGGCGGTTTCCATCAGCACCCTGCAAACCTCCAAGGAAATGCAGGCCGCGGCGGCGGCCTCGCACACGGAAAAGTGGGATGCCGTGAAAAAGGCAGACCCCGAGGTGTGGGCACTGGGCGAAAAAGCATACCAGAACATCCAGAAACACGGCTGTCCCACTTGGTATGAGTGGTCTATCCAGCACTGGGGCACCAAATGGAACGCCTATCAGTGCCTGCCCCTGGATGAGAAAGATGACACGATGGAGTTTTTTACAGCATGGAGCGCCGTCCCAAAGCTGGTGAAGCTGCTGTCTGAAAAATATCCCGGTCAAAAGGTCACCTACCGCTGGGCGGATGAGGATCTGGGGAGCAATGTCGGGGAAATCGTGTTCAAAGACGGGGTGGAGATCGAAGAAAACATCCCGGAGACCGGCTCCTGTGCGGCCTTTGAGATGTCCGCCGAACTCACGGGGATGGATCTGGCCGAATGCGGGCTGTTCCTAACGGCAGACAGATCCACCTATGAATTTCGGGACGAGGACGATCCCCCGCCCCATGCCTCCAAGCAGAAGAAACGGGGGCGGGACAGGTGAAACCAGACTACTCCCACACCTATGAAACCTGCGTCCACAGCAAAAAACGGAAGGACGCGCCCTGGCGGGTCACCAGCGGGTGTGACAATCGGGTATGTCTGTTCACGGGCAGGTATTATGAGCTGCCCAACAATACCGTGTGCCATACCTGCCCGTTTTACTTCAAAGGTGAGGAGGATTCAAGATGATCCGTCTTCATTTGCGAAAGGAGAAGGTCAGATGAATTTTTTTGAGCAGGAGCTCCGCAGGCTGTTTGACGACAGCGGGATCGTCGACGATCCCATCTATTCTGGGCGGTGCTGTTTCGCAGCTCTGGGAAAAGATCTGCGGATGCGCGCCCGATTTTCCACGACTCGCGGCCCGAAAGAGTTTGACGCACTGGAACTGACGGTGCTGCACCGCACGGACGGGCCGTTGGACACTTTGATACTACGGTTCAAAGACGTGATGGGCATGAAAATAGACCCCAGCCATTACGAAATGCGCAACGGAATGGAACCCCACATCTGGGAAAAAGAAACACAAGTGGACTGGAATTTATATCAACCCACCGACGCCGACTATGAATCGATCCGGCAGGCCGCGAAGCAGTATCTGAATATGTTTCGGGACCGGCAGAAAGAGCGTGTCCAAGGCGAGCCCGATCTGAGCATCCAGATCAAAGCCGGTCAGAAACCCCTTGGGCACGTCCAGATCCATCGGCAGGCCGCCCGGAAAGGCAGAGGTGAGCGGTGATGGAGCCCAGCGATATTTTACAAGCGCGGCTGGACCGAGATAAGGACAAAACAGAGCCGCCCTGCTCCATACAGGGACAAGAGAGGTAAATATGGTAAAAAATATTACAACAGACGACCTGCGCCGGCTGGAGGATCAGGAGGGCCTGATCCTCCAGGGCTGCGGCGGGGACCCCCAGGAGTGGGTAGACGGCATCAACGAGCTGTTCACTGAGGCGGGCATCCTGCTCAACGGCAGCACGTTCAAAGCGGAGGATGTGTCCGTGTTCCAAAACGGCAAGCTCACCAATATGCTGTTCCCCTTTGAAGGGGTGGATCTGGCCATCGGCAAGCTGTCCATGTGGCGTATCCAGACCCATGGCCAATTCGGCGGCACCTGGTTAACGGACTATGTGCCCAATAAGCTGGGTGGCTTTATTGATGAGCGGCCCGCACCCGTCAAGCCCTCCATGACGCTGTTGGGCCAAGACGGGAACATCTTCTCCATCATGGCCCGGGCCTCCGGCCTGCTGCGGGAGGCTGGACTCAAGGAGCAGGCCGCCGAGATGCGCGGCCGTGTCACATCCTGCGGCGACTATTACGAAGCCCTCAATATCATCAGCGAATATGTGGATACGGAATTGTCCGACCACACCCAACCCCAAAAATCTCACAAAAAGAAAGGACGCGATGCACATGAGCGATAACCCTTATTGGAAAATCATCCACGGCGACTCCCTGAAGCTGCTGCCCGGCTTCGCCCCCGGCGTGTTCGACGCCGTGATCACCGACCCGCCCTACGCCTCCGGGGGCCGCACCCAGGCGGAGAAGAACAAGTCCACCGCCAAGAAGTATTCCAGCATGGGGGACCACGCGCCCCCGCCCTTCGAGGGGGACGCCAAGGACCAGCGCTCCTGGACCCGCTGGGCGGCGGAGTGGCTGGCGGACGCCCGGAAGCTGTGCAAGCCCGGAGCGCCGGTGTGTATGTTCATCGACTGGCGGCAGCTCCCCGCCGCCTCCGACGCCCTCCAGTGGGCGGGCTGGATCTGGCGCGGCACCGCTGTCTGGGACAAGGGCAACTCCCGCCCCCAGAAGGGCCGCTTCCGCCAGCAGGCGGAGTACATCGTCTGGGGCTCCAACGGCGATATGCCCATCAACCGGCCCGTGCCCTGCCTGCCGGGGGTGTTCAAATACGGCAACCCCCAACACCGCATCCACCTCACCGAGAAGCCCCTCCAGCTCATGCGGGACATTGTGAAGATCACCGAGCCCCGGGGCCATATCCTGGATCCCTTCGCCGGCTCCGGCACCACAGTGCTGGCCGCCGCGTTGGAGGGCTACGACGCCACCGGCATTGAGGTGTCCGGCGAGTACGTCCGGCGGGCGGTGGAACGCATCGAGGCGGAGCTGAAGCAGGCGGCGTGACCATGAAGTATTATCCCATCAATGAGGAGCTGGCCCGTAGGGCCAAGGAGATGAATAGCTTCTCCGATTATGTGGAGGGCTCCGCAACGGCGGCATACCGCCGCGCTGTGGATGAGGCCGCCCAGCTCGCCGCGTTCCAGAAGCAGCGGGTAGGCCCCTTTTACCACGACAAGATCGACGGCCTGCTGGACGCCTATGCCCGGCGGCTGGCGGAAAATATCAACCGCGGCAACGAGATCGCCGCCCGTGTGCCGTCCATTCTGATTTCGGGGGGCGGCAATTTTCCTGTGCGCAAAAAGGAAAAGCAAAACCGGGCCGACGAGACCAACATGGAGGAGTGGCGGCAGATTCGGGGCCTGCTGGATAAAATCAAGGGCACCGGCTTAGGCGGTATCAGCGCTGATGAACCTGACGCCGTGGACAAGCTGAAGGCCAAGCTGGACAGGCTGGAACAGTTCCAAAAAACCATGAAGGCTGTGAACGCCTACTACCGGAAAAACAGGACGCTGGACGGCTGTCCCCATCTGTCTGGGGAGGAGATTGAGAAGCTCAAAGCGGTCATGGCTCGAAGCTGGAGAGCTGACCCAAAGCCCTATGAGAGCTATACCCTTGCCAACAATAATGCCTCCATCCGCCAAGTAAAAGGTCGGATCGAGGAACTGACCCGGCGGGCGGAGACGGTGTATGAGGGCTGGCGGTTTGAGGGCGGCGAGGTGCGAATGAACCGGGAGTCCAACCGGCTGCAGGTGTTCTTCGATGAGAAGCCGGACCGGGAAACCTGTTCCGCTATGCGCCACGCAGGCTTTCGTTGGGCCCCCAGCGCCGGGGCGTGGCAGAGACAGCTCAACGACAACGCCATCCGGGCCGCCAAGCATTTGGACTGTCTGCGCCCGCTGTCTGAGAAATCCGCCCATGAACCGCTGCGTGAGGTCGGTAATGGCTGGGGCTTTTACATCATCGCTGACCTGAAAATTTGGGCCGAGAATGCCGAAAACCGTTCCCCTTTGGAACACTTTGCCTCTTTTGATGAGGCCAAGGCCCGCTTTAACGCACTGCGGGCCATGGACTACAACAGCGAGGCCGCCGGTCCCGGTCCGGATGGCCAACCCCCGGCCCGCCTGACCTTGGGGCTGGAAAGCGCGGACGGCATGAGCGCCGCCGACATCCTTCATGTCCGGCAGGGCAAAAACTTCCTCGTCACCGACTTTACCCGGATGGAGCGGCTCCGGGAAGATCCCGCCGTGGCGGCGATCCTGTCCCGGACCGCCCGAGAAATCGGTTTCGACCTTGTGCGTGTGCATGAACAGACCACCGACAGGTCTTGGCAGTCTGCCATCATGCCCTTTGCGGAATGGGACAATCCCTACTTTCCCTCCGCCACACCGGGCCGGTATGCCGCCCAATATTATGAACTCCAGCATCTGTGTTACCCGCTTCGGCGGGACGAGACGCAGCGCCAGCCATGGATCAGGGAGGTCGTCCAATACATCCTGCAAGAGGGTGAGCACGGCGCCGAACAGATGGCGCTGACTGTCGCCGGGTTTGCGGCAAGGTGGCCTGACAACGAGGCCGTTCAAAAGCTGGCCGCCGAGTTGGTTCAGGAGCTGGGCGAGTATAGGGAACCGGAGCGGGATACCGCGCCGAAACAGAAAGCGCCGCGCAGGAAATCGCAGGAGCGGTAAGGGATGGACAGGGGGTGTTGTGTAACCCCCTGCCTGTTTTTTCGCAGATTTTTGGGTGTCTGCGGAAACCCCCGTCCTAAACCGGCGCGGCGGCCTGTTTGCTGTTCGCAGGCGGGCCCTGCCTGCTCTGATCCAATCACCCAACCGCTTAGGGACGGCCCCTGCGGGGCCGGAGGAAAATTCGCCGCCTCGCGGCGAATTTTCGCAAGCATAGCGCAAATGTACATTTTGCGCGCTTGCAGGGGGAGATCCCCCTGTCCCCTATGCCGCCTGCGGGCGGAAGATCGGCGGCGGAGCCGCAGG
>CAJTVM010000008.1 GCA_910579595.1 uncultured Oscillospiraceae bacterium | reverse complement strand
CCTGGCCGCGCCCAGAAGCGAGGCGACGGATTGGATGGAAGTATAGCGCGGAGCCGTCGTGAGCAGCGGGCTAAGGCCGGAACGAAACAAAAGGCGGGAGCCCCCAAAGGGGGCGGATGACTTTTGCGGAGTCGGAGGACTTAGAACCTGTATTCACAGCCGAAACCGCCGGATGGGCGAGGGGTTTTCCCGTCAGGCAAGGCAAATTTTTCGCAGGAATCATTGTGTTTATTGCAAGAAAATTTAACGCGGCATGGCGGGAATAGACCCGCCCAAACGATGAATTGAGGTTGTGAATACAGGTTCTTAGAATCGCGTGGCGAACAGGCGCAGCGTGAATGGGATATAACGCGGAGCCAATTGGAGGTAAAAAGTGGTTGATGTCACTGTAATTTGTGTGGGGAAGCTAAAGGAAGCGTTTTATCAGGACGCTGCGGCGGAGTATGTCAAACGGCTGAAGGGGTACTGTAAGCTCAATATTGTGGAGCTGGCGGAGCAGAAGCTGCCCAAGAATCCGTCGCAGGGGGAGATTCAGGCGGCCTTGGAGAAGGAGCGGGACGCTATCCAGGGGAAGATTCCCGCCAATTCCAGCGTGATTGCCATGGCCATTGAGGGGAAAATGCGATCCAGTGAGGAACTGGCGCAGATGATCTCTGACTGGCCGCATAGCGCTTCCAAGCACCTGGTGTTTGTCATTGGCGGATCCTACGGGCTGCACACCTCCATTAAGGCGCGGGCCTGGGTTATGCTGTCTATGTCGCTTATGACGTTTCCCCACCATCTGGCGCGGGTGATGCTGCTGGAGCAGATTTACCGGGCATTCAAGATTCAGGAGGGGTCGGATTATCACAAATAAGAAGCGCGGAGCCGTCGTGAGCAGCGTGGATGGACCGAAGCGAGGACGAGCGCAGGGCCGCTGTGCGGCCCAGAGACCAGTCCGAGACGGAGGGAAGCCACGCGTCGCGAACAGGCGGAGCGTGACAAGGAAGAAGCGCGGAGCCGTTGTGAGCAGCGTGGAAATATAATAGATGTCGGAAATTGCGGAGCGGGATTTTGCTCCGCAATTTTTTGTGCCTTGCACTGGGACGGGCAACAAAACAGGTGTTTCAGCTGCTGGCGTGAGGTGGTTTGTGTGGGTGAAAAGGAGAAGCGGCAGGGGGCTTTGGATCAGGAGGAGCTGCTGCAATCCCTGCGGCGGCTGGCGGAGTGGAAGAACAACGATGTGGTGAAACTGGCGTTTTTGGAGACGGAGGATGCGGACCGGGTGGATCAGCTGGACTTGACCGGGGTGGTGGAGCTGAAGCGGAACGCCAATGGGACGTTTGAGGCCAAATTCGTGGACAAGGTGCGGGTTCTGGCCATGCTGCGGGAGCTGATGGATGAACGCCGGGACGGGGAGCTGGGCGCGTTTTTGGATGGGCTGTATAGGCCGGAGGACGGCGATGAGGCGTGAGACGGTTACAGCTTTCGGAAAAACAGAGAACGGTGATGGAATGGTGGCGGGATGGGTGCTTTGACGCTATTATCTGCGATGGGGCGGTACGGTCGGGCAAGACGTTTGCCCTGGGCGTCTCCTTCTTTTTATGGGCGATGGCCTGCTTCCAGAGACAGAGATTTGGGCTGTGCGCCGCTTCCATCAATGGGGTGCGGCGGAATCTGCTGGCCCAAGCCAAGCCCGTGATCCAGAGGCTGGGGTTCCGGTGGGAGGAAAAGGTGAGCCGGAACGAGGTTGTGGTCCGGGGCGGGGGACGGGAAAATGTGTTCTACCTGTACGGCGGGCGGGACGAAGGGAGCTTTGCCTCAATACAGGGGGTGACGCTGGCGGGGGTGCTGCTGGATGAGGCGGCGATTATGCCAAGGTCATTTGTGGAACAGGCCTGCGCCCGGTGTTCTGTGCGGGGCGGGCGGATTTGGTTTTCCTGCAACCCGGCGGGGCCGGAACACTGGTTTTACAAGGAGTGGATCCGTAAGGCGGCGGAGAAAAACGCCCTTTATCTGCGCTTTGCGATGGGGGATAATCCGGCGCTGTCAGAGGAGGTCAGACAGCGGTATGAGAGGACGTTCCAGGGGACGTTCTACCGGCGGTATGTGCTGGGGGAATGGGTGGCCGCCGAGGGGCTGGTGTATGACTTTTTCGACGCGGAGGCGATGGCTGAGGTTCCCGAAGGGGAGTTCGCGCGGTGGAGGATCTCCTGCGACTATGGGACGAGAAATCCCGCTTCCTTTGGGCTTTGGGGGGAGTTGGATGGGATTTGGTACCGCGTGAAGGAGTTTTACTATGATGCACGGGCGGAGGGCCGGCAGAAAACCGATGGAGAATATGTCCGGGATTTGGAAAATTTGGCCGGGGAGCGTTGCATCGAAACAATCATCGCAGACCCATCTGCCGCCAGCTTTATCGAGGCGCTGCGGCGGGAGGGCTGGACGGTACGCAAGGCCGACAACCAGGTGCTGGAGGGGATCCGCAGGACGGCGGAGGCGCTGAAGTCGGGTCGGATTGTCATCTGCAAAGAGTGCACCGCAGCGGCGCGGGAGTTCGGCTTGTACTGCTGGGAGAACGGCGGGGTGCAGGATCGGGTGCGCAAGGAGTTCGACCATGCCATGGACGATATCCGGTATTTTGTGATGGCGTTGGATTCCGATGAAGAGCGCGCGGCCCGGTTTGTGGAACGCCCGGCGTTCTGAGAACCTGTATTCACAGCCGAAACCGGCGGATGGGCAAGGGATTTTCCCGACAGGCAAGGCAAATTTTCGCAGGAATCATTGTGTTTATTTCCAGAAAATTTAACGCGGCATGGCGGGAATAGACCCGGCCAAACGGTGAATTGAGGTTGTGAATACAGGTTCTGAATCCGCCTCCGGGCTGGTATGGACGCGGGCCGCGCCGCAAACGGCATAAAAAGGGCATTCAGGCGTTCAAAACAGAGCCCCGCTATTCCGGGAAATGCCCCGAAAGGGGATTTCTGATAGATATTTTATCAATGAGAGGAGCATGAAACATGGATATCTGTTTCGAAGGCGTCGGCCAGGTGGCCGCTACCTTCAAGGTGGACAGCTCGAAGGCCGTCCTGCCCGGTATGGCGGTGACCCTCACCGCGGACGGCACCGTAGGCCTGGGCAGCGCCGGCAATATGCCCTGCGGTGTGCTGCTGGGCGGCGTGCGGGGCGGTGCGGCCGCTGTGCAGATCAGCGGCGTGGCTAAGGTGGGCTGTTCCGATGCCGCGCCCAGGGTAGGCTGGCAGACGCTGGCCTGCGACGGCAAGGGCGGCGTCAAAACCGTGACCACAGGCGGGCTGAACTGCCTGGTGCTGGCGGTGGATGAGGACGAGACGGGGAAGTCTGTCATTGTAAAGCTCTAAGCGGAGAAAAGGGAGGAGATTGCTATGGCACAGAGATTTGACAATGTGAAGCTGGAAAAGGGGATGTACCATGAGGCGGGGAAGTCCTTTACCCAGGTGCTGGAAAAGCTGGATCCCAGCGAGCAGTACCGGGGCACCGCCCTGGAAGGGCTGGACGCTTACCAGCGGCAGCTCAAGCGGTTTGACATCCGGGTGAAGGGCGCGGGCTCCGATTTGGTGGACAAGTTCTTTTCTTCCTCCCAGTCGGCGGTGCTGTTCCCCGAATACATCGCCCGGGCAGTGAAGGTGGGTATGGAGGAGGCCAACATCCTCCCTGATATTACCGCCACCGAGACCCTGATTGAGGGCATGGATTACCGATCCATCACCTCCGTGCCCGAGGATGAAAAACAGCTCAAGCAGGTGGCCGAGGGCGCGGCGATTCCCCAGACTACGGTGAAAACCAGGGACAGCCTGGTGAAGCTCCACAAACGCGGGCGTATGCTGGTGGCCTCTTATGAGGCCATCCGGTTCCAGAAGCTGGATCTGTTTTCCGTTACCCTGCGCCAGATCGGCGCGCAGATTGGGCGGATGCATCTGGAGGACGCCATTGACGTAATCATCAACGGCGATGGCAATGGGAATCAGGCTGGAACGAGCTCGGTGACCGCCGCCGGGGAGCTGTCCTATGGGGATCTGCTGGCGTTTTGGAACAGCTTTGAGCCGTACCAGCTCAACACCCTGCTGGTGGGGGCGGATACGACGCCCATGCTGCTGGGGCTGAGCCAGATGCAGGACGCCGCCGCCGGACTGGATTTCCATGGCACGGGGAAGCTCATTACGCCTATGGGAGCTAAGGTGCTGCGCTCCTCCGCCGTGCCCAAGGGCAAGATCATCGGCCTGGACAAGAACTACGCCCTGGAGATGGTCAAGGCCGGCGATGTAATGGTGGAGTACGACAAGATCATCGACCGGCAGCTGGAGCGGGCCGCTATTACCACCATTTCCGGCTATGCCAAGATCTTTGAGGACGCCAGCAAGGTGCTGGAGGTCTGATGAGCGGACGCAGACGAGGCAGGGAGGGGGGGGCGGCGGCCGCCGCCGCCCAGCTCCGGGACGCGGGCCGGCACCCCTTTGTCCAGATGGACGGATATGTGCCCCTGCACCAGGGCGAAATCGCGCTGTACCGGGCCGTCCGGGAGGCGGTGCCCGTGGTGGACGCCGCCATCTGCAAGCTGGTGCGGCTGTGCGGCGGAGTGAAGGTCACCTGCCGGGACAGCCGGGGCCAGGAGGAGCTGGATCAGTTTCTGCGTACCGTGCCGGTGGGCCGGAAACAGAGGGGGATTCAGACGTTTCTTGATCAGTATCTGGATTCCATGATCACCTGCGGCCGGGCGGTGGGGGAAATCCTCCCGCGGGAGGATGGGCGGGATATCGCCGCCCTGCTGTGCGCCGATGTGAGCCGGGTGGAAATCAAGGAGGGGGACCACCCGCTGGATTTTGCCCTGTGCGCGCGCAAGCTTGATGGAACGATTGAACAGCCGGAACGGCAGGAGCTGCTGCTGTTTACCCCCTTCCAGCCGGAGACGGGGGCCCCTTATGGGGTGTCCATGCTGCGTTCCATGCCCTTTTTGGCGGAGATCCTCGTGAAAATTTTCGAGGCCATGGGCAAGAACTGGGAACGCATGGGCAACGTGCGCTTCGCCGTGGTGTGCAAGGGCGAGGATGGAACGCTGGCCAAGGATCGGTGCAATCAGGTGGCCCGGGAGTGGTCCGCCGCCATGCAGGCCGGGCGGGACGGCGCGGTGCGGGATTTTGTGTGCGCCGGGGATGTGGATATCCGTACCATCGGGGCGGACAACCAGATTCTGGACAGCGAGGTGCCCGTGCGGCAGATTTTGGAGCAGCTGGTGGCGAAAACGGGAATTCCGCCCTTTTTGCTGGGACTGAGCTGGTCGTCTACCGAGCGGATGAGCAGCCAGCAGGCGGACATTATGACCAGCGAGATCGCCGCCATCCGGCGCAGTTTGGAACCGGTGGTGGAGCGGATCTGCGAGTTCTGGCTGCGGCTGCGGGGGTTGGATGATCGGATTGTGATCGACTGGCTGGACGTCAACCTCCAGGACGAGGAGTCGGAGGCCAAGGCGGCGCTGTACCGGGCCCAGGCACGGGCCATTGAGGAGGAAAATGGGAATGGAGATCTGTAAGGACGCGGTGGTGAAGGCCATCGGTACGCCGGAGGCCGATGAGATGGCGCTCATTAACGCGCTCTCACGGCGGGAGCTGGGGGCGGACGAGGTGTATACCTTTGCCCTGCGGCTGTGCGACAACGACATCGACCGGGATTTTGAGCGGTTCGACGACAGTACCTTGGACGAGCTGGCCCCCATGTTTGTGGGGGTGTCCGGGGTGTTCGACCACCAGTGGTCCGCCAAAGGGCAGACCGCACGGATTTACCGCACCGAGGTGGCAGGCGGAGATGGGACGCTTACCGCCGACGGGCGGCCCTACCGCTTTTTGAAGGGGTGGGCCTACATGATGCGCACCAATGAGAACGCCGCCCTGATTGCCGAGATTGACGGCGGGATCAAACGGGAGGTCAGCGTGGGCTGCGCCGTGGAACAGGTGGTTTGCTCCATCTGCGGCAGGCCGGTGGACGAGTGCCCCCATGAAAAGGGGGAGGAGTATGACGCTCAGATCTGCTGCGGCGTGCTCACCGGGGCCACTGACGTCTATGAGTGGTCCTTTGTGGCGGTGCCCGCACAGAGGAAGGCCGGGGTGATTAAGAGCGCCGGAAAAAGGCTGGAGGACGAGGCGCGGCTGGGACGCAAGTACCTCAAGAACCTGCGGCGGGAGTTGGTGCGGACCGCCGGGATCGCCGAGCCGGAGCTGGGACACGCCCTGCTGGAAAATGTGGCGGGCAAGCTGGACGAGGAGGAGCTGCTGGGGCTTATCAAGCTGTACCGGGGCAAGGCGGACAGACTGCTGATACCCAGGGCACAGCTGTGCTACAGCGAGGAAGCCGTGCCCCAGGAGATCGTGGACGGAGCCTTTCTGATTTAGGAGTGTGAGCGGATGACGGAACAGGTTCTGGAGCTTTTGCTGGCGCTGTGCGGGCCGGGGCAGGATGAGACGGTGCTGCGGATGCTGTGCGAGAGCGCCTGCAGGGCGCTGGACTGGCGGCTGAAGGATGGACTGACGGCGGAGGACTGCGGGGGGGCCTACCCCCTGGCGGCGGCGTGGCTGGCCATGGACTGGCTGCGGGGGAGCCAGGGGATGGACGGTATCACCGCCCTGTCCGCCGGGGATATCTCCATCCGCCGGGAAGGGGGCGGGGACTGTGGGAAGCTGTCTGAGCAGGCCATGGAGATTATGGCCCCCTATCTCGGCGGCAGCGAATTTGTGTTTCGGGGGGTGGACGGATGATTGAGGCGTTTGATTGGGTCATCAGGACCTATGGGCAGGAGATGGTGTGCCGGAAAGAGGACGGCACGGAGACAGGCCGGGGTATGGCAATTGTCCAGCCCATGACAAAAGCGGATTGGCAGTATACCGCAGGGGCGCTGGGCAGTTATTCCCAGGATCGGTTTTTGGGACTGGCGGAGCCGGATCTGCCCCTGGACCAGCTGGGGCCGGGAGGTTGGCTGGAATGGGGGGATGGCAGGTATGAGGTGATGACCGTGCGGCCCATCTGGGTGGGCGGTCAGGTTACCCATTTGTGGCTGGCCCTGCGGCCCTGCGGGGAGAACGTGCCATGAGAGGGGCGCTGAACGCCCTGCGGGAAGATGTGGCGGAGCAGCTCCGGCAGGCGGGGGTGAACGCCGTCACCGGCATGGAAAGCGCCCAAGCCGCCCGGTGGCGGGCGGCGGTGGCCGCGGTGTCGCTGAGCAAGATGGTGTGCGCCTCCGGCGGGTTTCAGGACTATTTAGGCGTACGCCGGGACGCGGACGGGATTGAGAGAGAGCTCTACGGCAGGGAGGTGGAGCTCACCCTGGCGCTGGATATCTTCGCCCCCAGGGACGGGGGGGAGCGCGCCTGCAAGGAGGCGGCGGAGATCACCGCCGAAAACCTGATGTGCTATGGGGCGGCGGGGCTCAACGCCCTGGAGATCCAGGCGGGACAGGTGGAGTTTTTGGAAAAGGACGGGCTTTACCGGCAGAAAACCTCCTGCCGGTGCAGGGCGTGGCTGGTCGCCCGGATGGACGGCGGCGGGGCCTTTGTGGACTTTGAAGTGAAGGGGAGATTGAAATGAACGTCAAGCATGAGCGGCCGGGGGTGTATTCCTCCTATGAGACGTCCAGCTTGACCGCCGCCTCCGCGGGCGGCGGCAGGGTGGCGGTGATTGCCGCCTGCGCCGCGGATGCGGCCTTGGTTGGGGAGGCGCAGATCCAGCGGGTCTACCGTTGGAACAGCTACAGCAAGGCGGCGGCGGACGTGGGCGAGTGTGTGCTGAGCCAGATGGCCCAGCTGGCCATCCGCAACGGCGCCGGTACGGTGTACGGTGTGCCCGTCACGGGGGATTATTCGGCAGCGATTGCCGCTGTGGCGGCCATTGAGGATGTGCCTATCGTGGTGTGCGACAGCACGGATTTGAAGGTGCAGCAGGCGCTGAAAGACATGGTGCAGGAGTGCTCCGGAGCCAGAAAGGAGCGTATCGCCGTGGTGGGTGCCACCGCCGGCGAGAGCGTGGAACAGCTGGTGAAGCGGGCCGAAGGGCTTAACTGCGAACGGGTGGTGCTGGTGGCCCCCGGTATGGGGGACGGCTCCGGCGGATATATGTGCGCCGCCGCCGTGGCGGGGGCCATCGCGGGCACCACCGACCCGGCGCTGCCCTTGGGCGGCGCCCAGCTCTACGGGCTGGCGGGGCTGGAGTGCACCTATGACGACAACGAGATCGACGAGCTGGTGCGGGGCGGCGTGACCACCCTGGAGGCATTGGCGGGATCCTGCTATGTGGTGCGGGGCGTGACCACACGCACCACCACCGGCGGCGCGGCGGACGCTACCTGGCGGGAGCTGGCCACCGTGCTGGTGGTGGACGAGGTGATTCCCGGGCTGAGAAATGCCCTGCGCGCCAAGTTCAACCGGGCTAAGAATACGGCGCAGACCCGGGGGGCCATCCGCTCCCAGACCATGATGGAGCTGGAAAAACGGGTGAGCCGGGAGATCATCGACGGTTATGAGGATGTGACGGTGAGCGCGCTGGAGGACGATCCTACGATCTGCCTGGTGGAGTTTGCCTTTACCGTGGCCCACGGGCTGAACCAGGTGTGGCTGTCCGCCCATATTACGGTATAGCGTCCAAGCCGTTGCGAGCAGGCGGCTGCGAGGGAGCTTGGAGCGGAGCGAGGCCGGACGGCGGGGCGCTGTGCGCCCCGCAAACCAGGCCGAGCCGGAGTGAAAGCGGCCAAGCGGTCTGCCGGCTGCGGAGCGTGAATACAAGGAGGAATTTGAATGAGCGCAAATTTCAACAGCGGCCTGCGTGACGCGGGCTTCCCCACCAGCTCCGATATCTGGCTGGAACTGGACGGAAAAAAGGTGGCGGTGGTGCAGAGCTACAACTGCAAGACCACACGGAGCTCCATGACGGTGGAGGCTTTCGGCGAGGAGGAGCCGGTGGCCACGGTGCAGGGACCCCAGAATTATGTGATTCAGCTGACCAGGCTGTACGCCACCGATCAGGCCATCGCCGATAAGCTGGATTTTTACAGCATGAAGAATTTTTCCCTGGTGATCTGCAAGCCCGATAGGAAGGTGATCTACTCCGACTGCCAATGGAGCGACATCCAGGAGGACGCCCAGCTGGGCAGGATGGTGGTGGAAAAGCTGACCCTGGTGGCCCGAAGCCGGATGGAGGCGGCGGCCTAAATGGACAGCGGGTTTTGGGCTGGAGCTGACCGGGTGAAGGCGGGCGGGGGGAGGACGCTACGGCTGCTGTCCGCCCGGGAGGTGCTGGAGGCCCGGCGGGAGGGCGACGCGCTTGCGCTGGACGGGAAGGAGCGGGCGGTGTGCCGGAACGCCTGCCTGGTGGCCAAGGCGCTGGAGCGCGGCGGTGAGCCAGTGTTTGAGAACGGCCAGGCGGCGCTGGATGGGCTGCGCCTGGAGGAAATTGCCCGGCTGGCGGACGCTTGGGCGGAGTTTAACCGGGAATACAACCCCTCGCCGCTGGCGGGGGAGCAGGAGATCCAGCGGCGAAAAAAAGCCTGGAGCATGCGCATTATGAGCGCCTTCAGTGGCGCGTGCTCCGGCTGTTCGGCGCTCTGCCTACCGAAAATCGGGCGAAGGAGATGACCGACCGGGATTACCTGTGGTGTGCCCTGAACCTGGCGCTGGATCAGGAGGAGGAGCTGGCGCGGCTGTGCCCCGAATGCAGGCAGAAGGCTGTGGAGGAGCCGTGCCC
Source organism: uncultured Oscillospiraceae bacterium (assembly GCA_910579595.1). GTDB lineage: Bacteria > Bacillota > Clostridia > Oscillospirales > Oscillospiraceae > Enterenecus. Next base: position 44,415 of record CAJTVM010000008.1, on the reverse strand, counting down.
GGTGTGCGGCGCGCCCAGAGGGAGCTGGTCGGTGAATTCCGGGTTTGACTGGGCGCGGTATCAGGAGCTGAAAGGGGGCGGGGACGCTGGTTGACCGGATTGAGGAGCTGCTGTCGGGGATAGCGGCGGAGGAGAACGATGAAGAAGGGCGGGAGGACATCCTGGCCCTGGCGCGGATGGCTGATGATCCGGCCTTCCCCCGTGGGGGCGGGGGAAGGGCCGGGGAGACGGGAATGGGGCCTGCCCCTGCGGAGGACGGCAGGAGCGGCGGACAGGCGGCGGGGCAGATTGGGTTGGAACGGCCCGGACAGAATGCCGGCAAGATGGATGAGGACAGCGGGAGACCGGAGGCACTTTGGAAGGAAGGACCGGTGTGGTCGGTGCGCAGCGTGGAGCCGGACATGGACGCCGCGCGGCGGCAGGCGATGCCGAAGCAGCTCCAGGGGGCGGAGGATGAGCTGTGGACGGCGGGAACGGCTGAGACGCAGGCGCGCCAGAGGACGGCCGGATACACCACGGAAGGGGCGGCGGAAGCGCTGCTTGCGGGGGCGCGGCGGGCAATTGAGGCCCAGGCGGGGCTGGAGGGGCTGTACCGGCAGACCGTGCGGGGGGCGCGGCCTGCCGCCCCGGCCCTGCCCCCGGAGCAGGCGGGGCAGCCTGCCCGAGCGCAGGAGCTGGGGGGCGCGGCGCCGCTGGCCGTGGATGAGCTGGATAGGGCGGTGCGCAGGGACAGCCGGAGATATGACGGCGGTATGTCCATATTCTGAGTGCGGGGCGGCCAGCCGCCTGCGCAGCGTGACAACGGGAGGAGCGGATAACGATGATTCTTTCCCCCATGCGGTTTAAAAATTTCGTGTGGCCCCACAATCCCAGGGTGTATTCCATCACCTATGAGCGGAAAATCGCGGTGCACAAAATCCCCTTCGGACGGCACTATTTGCAGAGCCTGGGCCAGACCCGGCGGGTGCTGAAGGGAGAGGGGGAGTTCGTAGGCGCGGGGGCTTACGAAACCTTCAAAGAGCTGGCAAATGTGTTTTATGAGGAGAAGCCGGGGGTGCTGGTCCACCCGGTATGGATGACCACTACGGCGTGGTTTGCGGGGCTGGAGCTGCGGCAGGAGCCTCGGAGGGATTATGTGGCTTATTCCTTCGAGTTCTGGGAGGTCATGTCCAACGGTAATACCACCGAGCTGACCACGGCGGCAGTTTCCGGTGGGACGCAGACCGGCGGGAACGCCCAGGGGGAGTGGCATACCGTGGTGTGGGGGGATACCCTGTGGGGGCTGTCAAGGCGGTATGGGGAGCCGCTGAACAGCATCATCGCCCTGAACCCCCAGATTCGCAACCCCAACCTGATTTATCCGGGACAGAGGGTGAGAATTCGATGATTGAGTGCTGGGTGATTTTGGGCGGCGGGCAGACGTGGAAGCTGCCTACCGCCGTAAGCTGGAAGCTGTGCTATGGCACCGACACCCCCTGCGACAGCTTTTCCCTGCGGTGCTTGTGGAAGCGGGGGCAGGAGAAGGTGCTGTCCGACGCCTGCCGGTTTTATGCCGAGTGGGAGGGCGAGCGGGTGTTCACCGGGGTTGTGGACGAGTTTGCCGTACTGTGCGGGAAAGATGGGCTGTATCTGGAACTGGCGGGCCGGGGGATGGCGGCGCTGCTGCTGGACAACGAGGCTATGCCCGCCGAGTACCAGAAGGCCACCCGGGCGGATATCATCGCCAACCATGTCAGCCCCTACGGGATTGCGGCGGTGGGAGGCGCGGGGCTGGCTTCGGTGAACGGGTTCCTGGTGAGCAGCGGCGAGAGCGAGTGGAGCGTGGTGCGGCGGTACGCCTGCTACTACGGCGGGGTGGTACCCCGGTTCGACAGGATGGGGCGGCTGGTGCTGGATCCCCACGCCGACGCCAAGGTGGTGTGCGTCGGGGACAAGGACAAGATCACTGGGTGGGAGTACCGGGAGGAGCGCCACGGGGTGCTCAGCCAGGTGGCGGTGCGGCGGCGCACCACCTGGGGCACCCAGTGGGTGTCCGACCCGGCGTTTATCGCCCAGGGGGGCCGGGCCCGGCGGGTGATCACCGTGCCCAATACCACGGGCACCACCGCCATGCGGTATACGGCGGACTACCAGCTCCGGGCCGCGCGGCGGGAGCGGGTGCGGATGCGCCTCACCGCCGCCGGGGGTTTTTTGGCCTGGCCAGGGGATCTGGTGGATGTGGCGCTGGAGGGGTTCGGGGCTAACGGGCGCTACCGCGCCGCCCAGGTGGAGGTGTCCTGCGGCGGCGGAGGGCTGACGACCACGCTGGTGCTGGGTGAAGTGGGCGCGATGATTTGAAAGAAGCGCGGAGCAGGAGGTTTTTTATTTATGTGGCTGAGCGGACAGCAGAAGCGGCCTGTTGAATGGGGCGAGGGGCAGACCGGCATCGTCACGATGAGCGAAGGCGGGACGGCGGTGCTGCTGGAAAGTGAGCGCCGGGGGCTGGAGGTATATGCCCCGGCGGGCTACCGCTGGACGCCCCAGGCGGATCAGCGGGTGCTGGTGATTCGGGGACAGGGGGAGATCCCCGCCATTGTTGGCGTCCGGCAGGGGACCCCGCGGCCCGACGCGGTGGACGTCGAGGCAAAAGCCCTGACATTAAGCGGGAACCAGGTGGGTGTCTCCGCCCAGGGTGCCGCCACGGTACAGGGGGGGCGGGTGAACCTGAACGGCACGGTTTACGTCAATGGCGAACGGTTAGAGGATTTGATTGCGCGGATTTTGGCAATGTTGGTGGGAGGCTGATGGAATGGGCCTGCTTTTGAAGGGCAGAGATTATGTGGCCGACGGAAACGGCGGCGTGAGTGTGGTGCAGGATGGGGACGAGCTGCTGGCCGAGGTGCTGTTCCGCCTCACCGCACGGCGGGAGAGCTTCCCCTTCCTGCCGCAGCTGGGCAGCCGGATGTATCTGCTGCGGCGGGCCAGGCCGTCGGAGTGGGAGAGCATGGCGCTGCAATTTGCAGTGGAGGCGCTGGAGGAGCTGGACGATGTGGTGGTGACCGGCGCGGAGGTGCGGCGGGAGGACGACGCGCTGTGGGTGAATGTGGGTCTGCTGTGGCAGGGCGCCCGGCTTTCCGTGACGGCCCAGTTGGAGGGATGAGAGCTTGATTACCTTAGAGGAAATTTACGCGGGGCTGGCGGCGGAATTCCAGGCCCAGACCGGAAAAACCGCCGGGAGCAGCAGCGAATTGGCGGTGCGGTTTTACGCCGTAGCCGCCCAGATCTACAGCCTGTATGTCCAGGGGGAGTGGACGCGGCGGCAGTGCTTCCCCCAGACGGCCCGGGGGGAGGATCTGGACAAGCACGCGCAGCTGCGCAACGTCGCCCGCCGGCAGGCGGCCAAGGCCACGGGGACGGTGCGTTTTTACGTGGATCAGCCCCAGGAGCCGGCAATTGAAATTCCGATCAATACGGTGTGCATGACCGCCGCAGGGATGCGATTTTTCACCACCGAGTCGGCGGCGGTGGAACCGGGGGAGCCTTATGCCGAGGTGCCCGTGATTGCCGGTGAGGCCGGGGCGGCGGGCAACGTGGGTGCGGGAACCATTGTGTATATGTCCCTGCCGCCTATGCGGATTGTGGCCTGCTCCAACCCCGCGCCGCTGTCCAACGGACTGGACGAGGAGGGGGACAATGAGCTGCGGGAGCGGGTGCTGGCCACCTACCATCGGCTGGCCAACGGGGCCAACAACGCCTTCTACTGGCAGGCGGCCATGTCCTTCGACGAGGTGGCGGCGGTGATGGTACTGCCCAAGAACCGGGGTGTGGGTACGGTGGACGTCGTACCCGCCGCTCAGGGCGGCATCCCCAGCGAGGCGCTGATCCGCGAGATCCAGGGGTACTTCGACCGGGTGCGGGAGATTGCCTGCGATGTGAAGGTGTACGCTCCCGCAGTGGAGACGGTGGATCTGGAGCTGAAGCTGTGGGCCAAGGAGGACTGGACGTTTGACCAGGTGTCCCAGGCGGTGGAGCAGACGCTGCGGGGCTGGTTCAACGGGGAGCGGCTGGGCCAGCCGCTGCTGCGCGCCCAGCTCACCAGCCTGGTATTCGGTGTGGACGGGGTGGCAAACTGCGCCTTTGTCCGGCCGGAGGCCGATCTGCCGCTGGACGGCGTGATCCTGCCGGTGCTGGGGGATCTGCGCATTGTGAACGGACAGGGGGCATAGGCGGGTGAAGTTTGAGGAATATCTGGTCTCCCTGCTGAAGCCGCTGGGGGTTTATGATCTGCGCCCCGGCGCCATCAACCGGGGGGAACTGGCTGCCTACGGCGGGTCGCTGGACGGCAGGCTGGCGGAGCTGGACGACACCGCCCGGGAGATGAATCTGACCACCGCCCAAGGGTTCGGGCTGGAGCGCATCGAGGCGCTGCTGCCCTACCGCCCGGTGTGCCACACAGTGCGGGAGCGCCGTGCGGCGCTGGCGGCGCTGCTGCGCATCGGCGGGGACAGCTTCACCCCGGAGGCTATCAACGACACCCTGCGGGGCTGCGGACTCAACGCCAGGGCGGAGGAGACCGGCCAGCCTGGGTATGTGAAGGTGTACTTCCCCGATGTGGCGGGTATTCCCGAGGGGTTTGACCGCCTGCGGGTCATCATCGAGGAGATTCTGCCCAGCCATGTGGATGTGACGTACGTGTTCTGGTACAACACCTGGGGGATGGTGGCCGGGTGGCATCCCACATTCGGGGACGCCGCGGCCTCGGGGCTGAGCTGGTACGGCCTGGCCATCGAGAACGACGGAAACCTGGACTACCCGGAGTGAGCGAGAAGCGCGGAGAAGCGGACAGCGAGGAAGCTTGGACCGAAGCGAGGCCGAGCGGAGGGTGGCGCAGCCGCCCGCAGACCAGGCCGAGGCGTAGGGAAAGCGTCCGAGCGCGCTGGCCGCTTCGCAGCGTGATCAGAAGCGCGGGGCCGTCATGAGCAGCGCGACAACGCCGGTCCCGTGGGTGCGGGGCCGGCAAATTTTTTGAAAATTTCACAAAAAGGGGTTGACAAACCTGAGGCTTTATCGTATAATACAGACAGAAAGGAAAAAGGTGAGTCCAATGTACTAATGTAGAACGCACCACCTCTTTTCGTGATTGGGGAACGCAAAGTGAAACGAAGCCTCGGCTCGTTCCAAACACGCTTGTGAAAGCGACGGAAGCCAGATTCAGTCTGAAGCCTGCCATTGTTTGAGGAAACAGGGAGACATCAGTTTCAGGCGCAGCCCCAACACAGAACGTCCGCAAGGCGGAAGAAAGCGAGGTACAGGCCCTTGGACAATTCAAGTCAGAAGTAAGCCCCCAGCCGCGGATGTAGGACGGCTGGGGGCTTGGTGTCGTTTAGAAGCGCGGAGCCGTCGCGAACAGGCGCAGCGCGACAACATCGGGGCAAAGTCCTCCCCCCACACAGCCAGAGGGCGGTTTTGCTGGGTCCATTTTGGGCATGATGTTGAAAAGGGCAGTACCAACATTTACGAAAAATTAAAGGGCGCGGCGGCGAAAAAGTCTTGCAAAATGGGAAATAGTTTAGTATCATAAGATGTGATACCCAGAGAAGGGCTTAGACCGAATATCCATGGTGATCCAAGGCGCTTTTGGGCAGAGCTCCAGGCGCATCTTATAGATTTACAACAGGAGTGAAAACTATGTTTGCAAGAGATATCGGGATTGATTTGGGCACCGCCAGCGTGCTGGTTTTTATCAAGGACAAGGGCATTGTGCTCCGGGAGCCGTCGGTGGTGGCGCTGGACAAAAACACCGGCAAGCTGCTGAAGGTGGGCACCGAGGCCCAGCAGATGCTGGGCAAGACCCCCGGCAATATTGTCGCCATCCGTCCCCTGAGGGACGGCGTAATCTCCGATTACGATATGACCGAGCGGATGCTCCGGGAGTTCATCCGCAAGGTAGCCCCTGTCCATCTGTTCAAGCCCCGTGTGGTGATCTGTGTGCCCTCCGGCATCACCGAGGTGGAGGAGCGCGCCGTGATCGACGCGGGCATCCAGGCGGGCGCCCGGCGGGTGTACCTCATTGAGGAGCCTCTGGCCGCCGCCATTGGCGCGGGGGTGGATATCACCCAGCCCGACGGCCATATGGTGGTGGACATCGGCGGCGGCACCGCCGATATCGCCGTGATCTCCCTGTCCGGGATTGTGGAATCCGCCTCCATCAAGGTGGCGGGGGACGCCTTCAGCGAGGCGGTGGTGAAATACATCCGCAAGCGGCACAACGTGCTCATCGGCGACCGCACGGCGGAGGAGCTGAAAATGACCATTGGCTGCGTATTCCCCCGGCCGGAGGAGATCTCCATGGAGGTCAAGGGCCGCTGCCTCATGACCGGACTGCCCCGGGTGTTCTCTGTCACCTCCAGCGAGATGATCGAGGCGTTCGAGGAGCCCTGCTCTCGCATCCTGGAGGCCGTCCACGGCGTGCTGGAGCGCACCCCCCCCGAGCTGGTGGCCGATATCTCCAGCAACGGCATCATTATGACCGGCGGCGGCTCGCTGGTGTGGGGCTTTGACAAGCTCATTGAGTCCCACACGGGCATCGAGACCTATGTGGCCGACGACGCCATTTCCTGCGTGGCCCACGGCACCGGGCGCAGCCTGGAGTGGGTGAGCGATATGCAGGACGGCACCATGAACATTGGCAGAAGGAATCAAATGAACTGACGGTGCAAGGGCGCTCCTTTACAGGGGCGCTCCTTTTTAAGAATTTTTAAAAATGCCCCTTGTCATATTGACAGGCCAATATTATACAATGTATAATATTGCCCATAAAGGAACCGTTCCCCGCAAAGCCGGTCCGCAGCTTTGTGGGGAGAGGAGGAGCAAGGGAGCGGACGAAGTTTTCGCCGAAGGCGGAAACGCAGTTGAGCGGACTTTGCGACGAGAAACGGGGTCCCCGCAAAGCCGGTCTGCAGCTTTGTGGGGAGAGGAGGAGCAAGGGAGCGGACGAAGTTTTCGCCGAAGGCGGAAACGCAGTTGAGCGGACTTTGCGACGACGATAAGGAGGGGTGATATGGCTTTTGCAATGGGCCCGCAATTATTGGATGGATGTGTGCTGGCGGTGCTGTCCCGGGGGGATGCCTACGGCTATGTCCTCACCCAGCAGGTGAAGGAGCGGCTGGATATCTCGGAATCCACCCTGTATCCGGTGCTCCGGCGGCTGCAAAAGGAGCAGCTGCTCACCGTGTACGACAGGCCCTACCAGGGACGCAACCGGCGGTATTACGCCATTACGCCCCCCGGGCAGGGATATTTGAAGGAACTGCGGCAGGAATGGCTGAAATTCCGCAGTGGCGTGGACTGGATTTTAAAGGAGGATGGTCATGGACAAGATCACCTATTTGGCTGAGCTGGCGGAGGGGCTGGCCCGCTGGGTCCCCGAGCGGGAGCGGCAGGACATCCTGCGCTACTACGCGGAATATTTCGAGGAGGCCGGCCCCGGCAAGGAGGGGGACGTCATCGCCGAGCTGGGCGATCCCTGGGCGCTGTCCTGCCGCTTGGCGGTGGAGGGCGGCTATGTCACCCAGGAAGCGGCCAATTCCTGGACGCCCCCGCGGAAAAAGACAAAGGTGTGGCCCTTCGTACTGGCGGGAGCAATGGCGTGTGTGGCTATTGTGGCGGTATCGGTGGGAATGATGGCGTCCCGGATCGGCCGCGTGGTCGGAGGCTTTGTGGGCGGTTCGGCGGCGAATCAGGCCTTAGTGGAGGAAGATCCAGATTATGCCTGGGCTGTGCCAATCATTCCGCATGAGCCGGGTGTCGCGTATATTGAAGGCGAAGAAATGTCTGACGGCATCTGGTCCATGGAGGACGGGAATTTGGACGCTTTTGACTCTGTTGACGTGGAGATCAGCCTGGGGAACATCACCATCACCGGGGGGGGAGGACTATACCCTGGCCATCCAGCAGAGCGGCGATCTGGGGGGCTACCGGCTGAACTGGTCGGTGGAAGACGGCACCCTCAAGATCAGGGACGGCAGCGAAGGCGGCCACCATATCGCCTTCGAGGAACTGGGAACGGTGTTCGGGAAAACGGCCATGGATGTGGTCATAACGGTGCCGGATACGGCGCGCCCGGGCAGGGTCACCGCCAAGTCCGACATGGGCGACGTGTTTGTCTCCGACCTGGCGGCGGAAAAGGTCACAGCGGAGACGGACATGGGCGATGTACAGTGCTACGAGGTGTCCGGGGTCAAAAAGCTGGACCTAAAATCCGACATGGGCGACGTGACCATAGGGATGGGGGGCCTGGAGGACGGCGTGGACATCGACCTGGAGACCAGCATGGGCACCGTGGAGGCCAATATGGGCTGCTATGAGCGGGACTGTGCCTATGAGGTGAAAACGGACATGGGCACGGTGTGTGTGAACGGCAGGGACTACGGCTCCAAGGCGGAACAGAAAGGAAATATGCCTTACAAGCTGGATATTGAGGATGATATGGGCGACGTGAACGTGTATTTCTATACAGGTCAGGGAGGCTGACAGAGAGGGACGGGGACCGCCCGGCGGCAGTGCCGCAGGGCGGTCTTTTTTTGCCCGTTGGCCCGTCCGTCCCGTCTAAATCCGGTTTTTCCCGCTTATACTGGATTTATAGGTTGCATTTTCCCGCGCCCCATTGTATAATGAGGTGCTAAAATTAAGGAAATGCGTCACGACGTATTTTTAATATGGGGTAATGAGTATGGATAACAGGAACATCCGCGACTATTTACAGCCCGGAAAGCGGGCGCATCTGGTTGGCATCGGCGGGGTGTCCATGGCATCCCTGGCGGAGGTACTCCACGGGGCCGGAGTAACGGTCACCGGCTCGGATCAAAAGGAAAGCGCCACGGTTTTGCACCTGCGCAAGCTGGGCATCCAGGTGGTCATCGGCCACCTGCCCGGGAACGTGGAGGGGGCGGACTGCGTGGTGCGCACCGCCGCCGTCCACGACAGCAACCCGGAGATTGCCGCCGCGCTGGCCGCGGGCATTCCCGTGTTCGAGCGGGCCCAGGCATGGGGGGCTATCATGCGGGACTATAAGAACGCCCTATGCATCTCGGGCACCCACGGGAAAACCACCACCACCTCCATGTGCACCCACATTTTCATGGCGGCAAAGGCCGACCCCACCGTGATGATCGGCGGGACCCTGCCCCTGCTGGAGGCCTGCCACCGGGTGGGGCGCGGGGACACCATCATCCTGGAGTCCTGCGAGTACTGCAATTCATTTTTGTCCTTCTACCCCACGGTGGCGGTGATTTTGAACGTGGAGGCCGACCACCTGGACTTCTTCAAGGATTTGGCCGACGTGGAGCGCTCCTTCCGGGCCTTTGCGGACAAGGTGCCGGAAAACGGCCTCATTGTGGCCAACTGCGAGGACGAAAACACCATGTTTACCCTGAAGGGGGAGGAGCGCCCGGTGCTCACCTTCGGCGTTGAGAAGGGTGACGTCCACGCGCAGAACCTCACGATGGATCACGGCTTCGGCTCCTTCGATGTGATTTATCACGGGGAGAAGTACGCCCACCTGGATCTGTCCGTGCCGGGGGTGCACAACGTGAAAAACGCCCTTGCCGCCGCCGCCGCGTCCATTGCCCTGGGCGTGCCGGGGAAAGCGGTGGAGGACGGGATGCGGGACTTCCGCCTGCCCGGACGGCGGTTTGAATACAAGGGGATGTACAACGGCGCGGAGCTGTGCGATGACTACGCCCACCACCCTGGCGAGCTGGCCTCCCTGTTTGACACGGCGGCGGCGCTGGGGCACAAACGGGTGGTGTGCGCCTTCCAGCCCCACACCTATTCCCGCACCCACGAGCTGTTCGGCGACTTTGTGGAGGTGCTCAAGCGGCCCGACGTCACCATCCTGGCGGAAATTTTCGCAGCCCGGGAGGACAATGATATTGGCATTTCCTCCGCCGACCTGGCGGCGAAGATCCCGGGGAGCGTCTACTGCCCCACCCTGGCGGACGTGACCGAAAAGCTGCGGGAGATCGCCCAGCCGGGAGATCTGCTGCTCACCGTGGGCGCGGGGGATATCTATCTGGCCGGGGAAGCGCTGGTGAAAGAGGCATAACGGAAGGCCCGCCGGGATAACCGGCGGGCCTTTTCCTGTACGTCTCCCCCGTCAGAGGGTTCCGCCGCCCTGGAGCGCGGAGCGTGACCCGGCGGCCCCTCGAAGCGTGTCTTTGGTTCCTTTCCGCACGGGCGGCCCCCGCAGGGGAGCGGGGTCACGCCCCCTGCAAAAACAGCGTGTTCAGAAACCGCTTGAAAATACCCCCGATGCTCAGCCGCTCCACGCCGTCGGCGGCAATCAGGTCGATGGCGTCCACCTGTTCGCCGTCCACCAGCACCTTCAGCTCACCCAACTTCTGGCCCGGTTCCACCGGGGCCTCCACGCTTTCGCACAGCTCCAGCTGGGTGGACACCGCCCCCGCCTTGCTCTTTTCCAGCAGTACGGTGCACTCCCGCGCCGTGACGGGCTGCACCGTGTCCCGCTCGCCTAAGAGCACCGCTACCGGCGGGATGGCCTGATCCGGATACACCGGGGTGAGGGCGTAGTTGGCAAAGCCATAGCTCAGCAGGGCTTTGGCGCTGTCAAACCGGTCGTTGGAGGTGGGGGCGTGCATCACCACGGCGATCAGCTCCATGCCGTCCCGCTCCGCCGTGGCGGACAGGCAGTATAGCGCCGTGTCCGTAAAGCCGGTTTTCAGCCCCGTAGCCCCTTCATAGTAAAAGATCAGCTTGTTGGTGTTGGACAGCTGGAACTCGCCATCCCGGAGGGTATCCATCCAGATGGTGGTGAATTCCCGGATAGACGGGTGGTTCAGGATCAGCTCCCGGCTCATCAGCGCAATGTCCAGCGCGCAGGTCAGGTGCCCCTCGGCGGGCAGGCCGGTGCAGTTTTTGAAGGTGGTGCGGTCCATGCCAAGCTCGGCGGCCCGCTGGTTCATGCGCTCCACAAAGGCGGGCTCGCTGCCCGCCACGTGCTCGGCCAGGGCCACGGCGCAGTCGTTGGCGGACACCACTGTCACCGCCTTTACCATGTCCCGGACGGACATCTGCTCGTTTTCCTTCAGCCAGATCTGAGACCCGCCCATAGAGATGGCGTGGGGGGAGGCGGTGACCATATCGTCCCAACCCAGGCTTCCGCTGTCGATGGCCTCCATCACCAGCAGCAGCGTCATGATCTTGGTGACGGAGGCGGGTTCGTATTGGGCGGTGGTCTCCTGCTCATACAGGATGGAGCCGGTGGTCTTTTCCATCAAAATGGCGGAGGGGACCGTTATTTCCGCCGGGGCGGCGTAAGCCCTCATGGGCAGCAGGCACAGCAGCGCCAGCGCGAGGGCGGTCATTCGTTTCATGGCGTAACCTCTTTCCATATATACTCGGGCAATTTGTGCCTGCCCGTATGATGGAAGGATGTGAAGTTTGCCCCGGTTCTATGCGCGGCGGGATTTGGATTTGCTGGAAAAAACGGTCGGCTTTTCCCGAAGCGGTTGACAAGCAATTGCATAAAGAATATAATTCAGATATTCCAATGACAAGGAGATGTGCAGTATGGAAAAATATGTTTGTGTTTGCAGCTGGGAGTATGATCCCGCGGTAGGCGACCCCGATGGCGGCATCGCCCCCGGCACCGCCTTTGCCGACATCCCCGACGATTGGGTCTGCCCGGTGTGCGGCCTGGGCAAGGACGCCTTTTCCCCCGCATAAGCAGCCCCTGACAGCCGGAGCGAAAGCTCCGGCTGTTTTGTTAGTTTGACAGTGCGGAAGATGCTATGATAAAATACGCGGGTTATTGTAAAAAGGGCTGGAAGAGAGAATATGACGGAACTGAGCCGTTTCCCCAAACGGAAGTGCGGCTTTGCCGGTAAAGGAGCTGTAGCAAATGGAATTACTGTCGATTATTGTCCCCTGCTTCAATGAAGAAGCCGCGGTGGAAACCTTTTACACCCACACCTCGGCGGTATGTGAAACGCTGCCGGAGATCCGGGTGGAATACATTTTTGTGGACGATGGATCCAGGGACGGCACCCTGTCCGTTGTAAAAAAGCTGGCGGAGCGGGACGGCGCGGTGCGCTGGCTGGCCCTGTCCCGGAACTTCGGCAAGGAGGGCGCCATGTTCGCCGGGCTGGAGCACGCCAAGGGGGACTACGTGGCCGTCATGGACGCGGACTTGCAGGACCCGCCGGATCTGCTGCCGGAGCTGCTGGAGACGGTGCGGAGCGGGGAATACGACTGCGCCGCCGTCCGGCGGGTGGATCGGAAGGGGGAGCCGCCCATCCGATCCTGGTTCGCCCGGCAGTTTTACAAGGTCATCAACAAAATGAGCAAAACCGAGATTGTGGACGGGGCCAGGGACTTCCGCCTCATGTCCCGGCAGATGACGGACGCCATTTTGCGCCTTACCGAATATAACCGCTTTTCCAAGGGGATCTTCTCCTGGGTGGGCTTCCGCACCAAGTGGGTGGAGACGGAGAACATCGAGCGCTCCGCCGGGGAAAGCAAGTGGTCTTTTTTCAAGCTGCTGGTCTACGCGCTGGACGGCATCATCGCCTTTTCCACCGCGCCGCTGGCCATCGCGTCGGTACTGGGGCTGGTGTTCTGCGCCATCGCGTTTGTCGCCATCGTCTTTGTCATTGTGCGGCAGCTTCTGTGGGGCGGCAGCGCCTTCGGGTGGCCATCGCTGGTGTGCATTATTTTATTCCTCGCGGGTATCCAGCTGTTCTGTATCGGCATCGTGGGTCAATATCTGGCTAAAACCTATCTGGAGGTAAAGGGACGGCCCATTTACCTCCTACGGGAGAGTGGAGGAGGGGACAACCATGAAAAATAATTTAAAGCGCGCCGCCGTCCCGGCGGCGTCTTTTCTCATTCCGGGACTGGTGATGCTGTGGGCCTTTGCCGCTGTGGGCATGGCCCCCTTTGGGGATAAGACCATCCTTATCTCCGATATGTCCACCCAGTACGTGGAATTTTTCTGCGCCCTGAAAAACGGCGACCTGTTTTTCTCCTGGTCCAAGGCCCTGGGCACGGGCTATATCGGGGTGTTCTCCTATTATGTGTCCAGTCCGCTGTCGTTATTGACCCTGCTTGTGCCCAACGAGGCAATGCCGGTGGGGCTGCTGTTTTTGGCGGCGCTGAAAATCGCGCTGGCGGGGCTGAGCTTCGCCCTGTTTGCCCGCAAACGCTTCCCCGTCCCGGGGACGGCGGTGGTGTTCGGCGCGGTGTGCTACGCGCTGATGTCCTACAACGCGGTATACGCTATCTGCATCATGTGGCTGGACGGGGTGATCTGGCTGCCCCTGATCCTGCTGGCGCTGGAGCGGATTCTGGCGGGACGGGGCGCGGGGCCGTTTGTGGCCGCGCTGACGGCCTGCTTTATCTCCACCTGGTACATCTCCTACATGGTGGGGATTTTCTGCGCCCTTTACCTGTGCGCCCGTCTGTTCGTCCTGTGGCCCGGGAAGGGGGCGCTGCTCAAGATCCTGGACCGGTTTTTCGGCGGCGCGGCCTGCGCCCTGGCTCTGACGGCGTGGCTGTGGCTACCCACCTTCCTGGCCATGTTCAACGGCAAGTTCAGCGGCGGCAGCATGGGCTACGACGGCCTGCTGGCCTGCACGCCGCTGGATATCCTGGGCCAGCTGCGGATGGGGCAGTACCGCTCCATCTCCTACGGCGCCGCGCCGTACATTTTCTGCGGGACGGCGGCGCTGGTGCTGGCCGCGGCGTACTTCTTCTTCCGGCGGTTCCCCCTCCGGGAGAAGATCTCCAACGGCGCAATGCTGGCGGTACTGGGGCTGTCCATGCTGCTCTCCCCTCTGGATAAGGCGTGGCACCTGTTCCAGCGGCCCAACTGGTTCCCCTTCCGTTACTCCTTTGTGGTGTCCTTTGCCCTGGTGTACCTGGCGGTACAGGCGCTGCCCCAGATGCTGAAAAAGCTGAAGGGGCGCGCCGGGGCACGGGGCGCACAAGGGGTGGCGGCGGCGCTGGTATGCCTAACAGTGTTGGAATTGCTGGTGAATACAACAAGTATTCTAATGGATCTGGAAAAACAGTTCGGTTCCGATTCCTACCGGGCGTACCGGGAGTACTACGCCGCCAACGGGGCGCTGACGGAGATTGCCCGGAAGGACAGCGGAGAGGGGTTTTTCCGCATGGGGGCCGCGGAGGACCGGGGCCACAACAGCCCGCTGTCTTTCGGCTACCCGGGAATCACCCATTACAGCAGCCTGTACAATTACGATGTGAACCATCTGACCCGGGAGCTGGGCTTTGCCCAGAGCTGGATGTGGTGCGCCTATTACGGCTCCACCCCGGTGACGGACGCGCTTTTGGGCGTGAAGTACGTCGTCAGCAAGGATGATATGCCAACCGGGTACGAGCCTATCGCCCGGGTGGGAAAATTGAAGCTGTGGAAAAACCCGAATACGCTGCCCCTTGCCTACTTCGTGGAGGCCGGGAGCGGGGCGATGACAAGGGAAAATCCTTTCCAGCGCCAGAATGGCCTGCTGTCCGAGCTGACGGGAGAGGAGACTGCCGCCTTTGTCCCGGCGGACATCTCAATCGACGTCCGGGACGGGGAAACAGTGTTTATCCTGACGGGTACAGGGAAACCCCTTTACATGGACTTGTCCGCCAGCGGTTTGCGGGAGGTGCTGATGAACGGCAGGCGGGTGGCGGAGCTTGGCTCCACCGAGGCCGCGTCCGTCCACTACATCGGCACGCCCGGTCTGGGGAAGTCCTGCGCCATCACCGTGCGCGGCCCATCGGGCTGGACCGGGCAGGTGTGGCAGCTGAACCAGGATATCCTCCGCTCCGCCCTGGAGCGGGCCAACCGGGGTGTGGTCACGTCCGTGTCGGACAACGGCCGGGTGCGGCTCACCGCCCAGACGGACCGGGCCAGGATGCTGGCCGTCACCATCCCCGCCGAGGACGGCTGGACGGCCTATGTGGACGGCCAACCGGTGGAAACCGGGGTGTGGCTGGACGCCTTCCTTCTGTTGGACATCCCCGCTGGCGCCCACGAGGTGGAACTGCGCTATACCCCGCCGGGGCTGGTTCCCGGCGCTGCGCTGGGGGCGCTGGCGGCGGTAGGTCTGGCGCTTGCTTATGCAAAGCGGAATTATTGTCGATATAAAAATAAGCGGGGCGAAAAAAATGTTCCCTGAATCCCGGATTTTCCCAGGGGAAACCAGAGGAAACCTAAAATCGCGCCCTTGTAAACCAAAGTATCATTGAACCGCACGGAAAGGAAGGACTACAATGGAACTGAAGGAACGGCTGGCGGATCTGCGCAGGGAGCGGGAGCTGAGCCAGGAGGATCTGGCCCGGGAGATCGGGGTGACCCGGCAGGCGGTCTCCAAATGGGAACGGGGGGTGATCGCGCCGTCCACAACAAACCTGATCGCCCTGGGGGAGCTTTACGGCGTCCACCTGGACGAGCTGGTACATGGGGAAGCGCCCATCCGGGAGAAAGCGGAGGAGGTGAAAGCGGCGGAACCGCCGGCGGACGCCCCGCCCCACAAGAGGGCAGGATCCCTGAAGATTGTGGGGGCCGCTGTTGCGGCGGTGTTTGTCCTGCTGACGGCGGTTGCGTTGGGTATCACAATTGCTTCCGCGTTCTCGAAAGAATCCGACCCGTCAAAGAACGGTATTCCAATCATAGATCAGAATGATTTGGTAAGAGAAGATATCGACTTGACGCAAGTGATTGACGGAACCGATGGAACCGAAGTGGTTGAGTCATCTGATGGAACTACTACTACATACTTTAATGTAACCCTGGAACCTTAAGAAACTCGACACCCGAGAAAGGAACGTACTTGTGAAAACGAGACGATTGATGTGTATGCTGATGGCCTGTACCCTGATGCTGATTGGTGTCATCACACCCGCCAGGGCAGCGGAAGCCCCTGGCGAGGTTATCTCGCTTGAGGATTTGAATTGGGAGTGGGTTGATCTGCCGGCGGTGGAATACCCGGAGGAGGGCATTCTGCCACTGACGAGCGCTTCGGCTAGCAGGCAGTACGCTCCGCATTCCATAAGTTACGTCACCTCTTTCATGGACTTTGACGCAAATGACGTGGTCACCTTTAACTGTTCCTACTCGCCATCGTCCGCAAGCGTGGACTTCGGCGTTATCGCATCCACTGGTAAATTCTACTCTATCAATGTGAAAGGGGGCAGTATCAGCAGATCAATCGGAATCAACCAGGCCGGAAGCTACGCGGTGGCGGTCAGGAACAATTCTTCACAAACTGTGCGTGTGGTTGGGTTCGTGAACTATTGACCGTATATGTCCCACACAACGTAAGAAAGGAGCAAAACCCATGAAAACAAAGCGCTTTTTGTCCCTGCTGCTGGCTATGGTGATGGCCTTCTCCATGGCCGTGCCCGTCTTTGCCGCCGAGCCGGACGACCCCGACGAGGGGATCATGCCGCTGGCGCAGGTCTACCCGCAGGAACCCGTCTCGACGAGCAGCGGCAACGGTGTCGGCCCCTTTACCACTAGCCCCGGCGCCGGGAAGTATCTTCAGGTTTGGTTCGCCAACCGCGGCACCACGAATGTCACAGTTGTGCTGAAGGACCTCACCAACGGCACTTCTAAATCCATGACTGTGACCTGGAACACCTCTCATAATAATGATAAGTTTGTATATGAGATTCCCAACCCCGATGTGGCGAACACGTTCGAAATTCGTTTCTACTCGGTGAACAGCGCATGGGTTTTGGGCGATGTGGCTGCGGCCCAGTATCCTTACTATCCCTCCTGACATAATGTAAGGCCCGCCCCCAGCGGGGCGGGCTTTTCTTGACATTGAAAAAGCTTCGGTGTATAATATTAACAATGATGTTTAAGAACCGAAAAGGAGAGAAAATTCATGAAAACAAAGCGCTTTTTGTCCCTGCTGCTGGTCATGGTGATGGCCCTGTCCCTGATGTCCTCAGTGTTTGCCCAGGAAGTTCCCACTGATGAATCCTCTCCTGAAGTGACTGCCAACGAAGGCCCTGAGGCTGTCCCCGTTGATGATGATGGCGAAGGGCCTGAAGATATGCCCGTTCCTGATGATGACGAAGGCCCCGAGATCAATGAGGGTGAGGGGAACGGCATTGATCCCCTCAACAGCTATCTTATTGTGGATGATCCAGTCACTCAAGGTGGTTCCAGGTGGAGTCAGCCGGCAGGCTACAAGTCCTACCGTTTGTGGGTGCACAATACGTCTGGTGCGCAGATGACAGTTACAGTGAGATACAGCAATGGAAGGTATGGCTATGCGCAGACGCTCGAATCGGGCGAGGCTAAAACTATTGCAACGATCAACAATGCTGCGGTGGGTGTGCATACCATTAACTTTACCACAAATACCGGTCGCGTAAGTGGTACAGTGCGCGTTCGAGTGTCCGACACAGCGCTTTGATATTCTTTTTGAATTTGCCCGCCCCAGCGGGGCGGGCTTTTCCGCGTCCCCCATCGCCCGCGAAAAAGCGGCGTTTTGCTTGACACTGAAAAAGTTTTGACGTATAATATTTCCACGGCGTTCAAGAAGCATTCTTCACAAACTGTGCGTGTGGTTGGGTTTGTGAACGATTGCCCGCATTTGTCCCACACAACGTAAGAAAGGAGCAAAGCCCATGAAAACAAAGCGCTTTTTGTCCCTGCTGCTGGCTGTGGTAATGTCCTTCTCCATGGCCGTGCCCGTCTTTGCCGCTAAGCCGCAGGCTTTCCCCCAGAAGCATATCTCGCTCAGCAGCGGCGGCAGCGTTGGGCCCTTTGCCGTCACCCCTGGCAGCGGCAAATATCTTCAGGTGTGGTTCCGCAATTTCAGCGGTGCCGAGGTGACGGTGATGCTGATGAACGAGAGCAACACCATCGTCCTCAAAGCCATGACGGTGAAGAAGAACAGCGGAGCCCAAAATAAGCTGGTATATCCCCTCCTCGACCCCAACCTGCCGGCGAAATACTATATCCGCTTCCAGGCCGAGGGCGGCGCGCAGGTTGTGGGAGATGTGGCCGCAGCCCAGTATGACAACCTGACCGCCAGGCCCGGTGAGGGCGAGCCCGCGCCGCTGGTGCGGATGCCGGTGCGGCTGTTTGAGAACGGGTTCGTCGACGGGCGGACGGGTACTTATGAAACAAATAAGTTTACCACCACCCCCGGCAACGGCAGATATATCGATGTCTGGTACTACAACGATACGGATGATGACGTCACCATCAATCTCTACCGCACGGACAAAACGGGGCCCGTGAGCTCGGTTAAGGCCAGTCACTACAACTCGTATCGTGTGATCTGGTATACCGGATCCAACACGGAAGCGGTTACTTACTATATCCGTGTTGAGGGCAAGAACCACGCCCCTGTTTCCGGCTGCCTGCTTGTTACGCAGGACCTGTATCTCTATGACGATCCGCTGATCAAGGTCGGCTCGGGTTCTCACCGCACGTCGGACTTTACCGTCACCCCTGGTAACGGCAAATACATCAAGGTCTGGTACGAGAACAAGGCGGATCATGACGTTAACGTGTTCCTCCGCCGGGAGAATGATCTGGGGTACGTCGATTATATCACGGTCAAGGCCAACGGCGGGACCAACGTCATGTGGTGTCCCGTTTCGGATACGGAGCCTGTCTCCTACCATGTGCAGTTTGCAAGTAAGAACAGCTATCCGCTGCTGGGCCATTTGAGGGTCACGGAGGAGGCCTTCAAGACCAATTGATGTTTATAAGCCCGCCCCCAGTGGGGCGGGCTTTTTCGTGTCCCGGCATTTTTTTCGGCGGCTGGGCTGTACTTTTTCCGCTTGGCATGGTACAATGGCAAAACAGCCTTTGAAAGGGGATCCGGCCCATGAGCCACAGCTTTTTTGCCTACATCTTCCGGATGCGCCACATCGCCCGCTGGGCGCTGATGCGCAACATCCGCACGGAAAACGTGGAGGAGCACTCCTATGAGGCGGCGGTGCTCTCCCACGCCCTGGCGGTGATTGGCCGGGACGTGTTCGGCAAGGACTTGAACCCGGACGCCATCGCGGCGGCGGCGCTGTTCCACGACGCGCCGGAGATCATCACCGGCGATATGCCCACCCCCGTCAAGTATTATAACCCGGAGATCAAAAATGCCTACCGGCAGGTGGAGGCGGTGGCCCAGGACAAGCTGCTGTCCATGCTGCCCCCCGAGCTGGTCCCCGCCTACGAGCCGCTGGTGCGGGAGAGCGATGGGGAAGTGCGGCGGTACGTGAAGGCGGCGGACAAGCTGTCGGCGTACATCAAGTGCGTGGAGGAGCTGAAGGCGGGCAACGCGGAGTTCAAAAAGGCCGCCGAGCAGACCCTGGCGGCATTGGAGGAGATGGGCATGGAGGAGCTGGACTGGTTCATGGAGAGGTTCCTGCCCGCGTTCGCGTTGACCCTGGATGAACTGCAATAAAGAAGCGCGGAGAAGCGGACAGCGAGGGAGCTTGGACCGGAGCGAGGGGAAAAGCCCAGCCGCCGCGCAGCGGGGGCGGGTTATGCCCGAGACGGAGGGAAAGCGACCAAGCGGTCTGGCTGCTTCGCAGCGTGACAATAAAGAAGCGCGGAGAAGCGGACAGCGAGGGAGCTTGGACCGGAGCGAGGGGAAAAGCCCAGCCGCCGCGCAGCGGGGGCGGGTTATGCCCGAGACGGAGGGAAAGCGACCAAGCGGTCTGGCTGCTTCGCAGCGTGACAACGACAAGGAGGATTCATCATGAGAGCAATCGTGACCGTCATCGGAAGGGATCAGGTGGGCATCATCGCCGCCGTGTGCAGCCTGCTCAGCGAGAAGAACGTGAACGTACTGGACATCAGCCAGACCGTTTTGCAGGAGTATTTCACCATGATCATGCTGGTGGACGCGGCCCAGGCCACGGTGCCCTTTGCCCGGCTCCGGGAGGATCTGGCCCAGGCAGGCAAGGAGCGTAACCTGGACATCCGCATCCAGCGGGAAGATATTTTTGATGCGATGCATCGGATCTGAGTGCGGAGAAGCGGTCAGCGAGGGAGCTTGGAGCGGAGCGAAAACAAAAGCCCAAGGCCCGTGCAGCGGGGCCGGGTTTTGTTTGAGTCGAAGTGAAAGCGACCGAGCGCCCTGACCGCTTCGCAGCATGACAACATCGGAGGAGCCATAATTATGATCAACACCAACGATATTTTACAGACCATCCAGATGATCGACCACCAGCATCTGGACGTGCGCACCATCACCATGGGCGTCAATCTGCTGGACTGCTGCGATCCCGATCCCGCCGCCGCCTGCCGGAAGATCTATGACAAGATCACCACCTCCGCCGAGAAGCTGGTGAAAACCGGCGAGGACATCGAGACGGAGTTCGGCATTCCCATCGTCAACAAGCGCATTTCCGTCACCCCCATGGCCCTGGTGGCCGGGGCGTCCCGCACCGCGGACTACGTCCCCTTTGCCGCCGCCATGGACAAGGCCGCCAAAGCGGTAGGCGTCAACTTCATCGGCGGCTTCTCCGCCCTGGTGCACAAGGGCATGACCGAGGCGGACAAAAAACTCATCGCCGCCATCCCCGAGGCGCTGGCCGCCACCGGCGTGGTATGCTCCAGCGTGAACGTAGGCTCCACCAAGGCGGGCATCAACATGGACGCGGTGGCCCTCATGGGCCGCACCATCAAGGCGCTGGCGGAACGCACCAGCCATCAGGGCGGCTTTGGCTGCGCCAAGCTGGTGGTATTCTGCAACGCGGTGGAGGACAACCCCTTTATGGCGGGGGCGTTCCACGGCGTGGGGGAGGCCGAGCGGGTGATCAACGTGGGGGTGTCCGGCCCCGGCGTGGTGTACCACGCACTGCAAAAGGTGAAGGGCCAGAGCTTCGACGTGGTGGCGGAGACGATCAAAAAAACGGCGTTCCAGGTCACCCGCATGGGCCAGCTGGTAGCCCGGGAGGCCAGCGCACGTTTAGGCGTGCCCTTCGGCATTGTGGATTTGTCCCTGGCCCCTACCCCCGCCATCGGAGACAGCGTAGCCCGGATTTTGGAGGAGATGGGGCTGGAGGTGTGCGGCGGCCATGGCACCACCGCCGCCCTGGCGCTGCTCAACGACGCGGTGAAGAAGGGCGGCGTCATGGCAAGCTCGTCGGTGGGCGGGTTGTCCGGGGCGTTCATCCCAGTGAGCGAGGACGAGGGCATGATCGCCGCCGCCCAGGCGGGAAAGCTGTCCCTGGACAAGCTGGAGGCCATGACCTGCGTGTGCTCGGTGGGGCTGGACATGATTGCCGTCCCTGGCGACACCACCGCCGACACCCTGTCCGCCATCATCGCGGATGAGGCGGCCATTGGCATGGTAAACCAAAAGACCACCGCCGTGCGCATCATCCCCGCCCCCGGCAAGCGGGTGGGGGACGTGGTGGAGTTCGGCGGGCTGCTGGGCTCCGCGCCGGTGATGCCCTGCCACACCGGCAGCGCCGGGGACTTTGTGGCCCGGGGCGGACGGATTCCCGCGCCGCTGCACAGCTTGAAAAACTGAACCTCCCCGCAGGGGGGGCGCATCAATCCGGTATACCAATGGGGGAACGCTTTGTCATGAGGCGTTCCCCAAAATCTCTGTCAATACAAAGGCTTCGCCCGCCGCTGTTCTGCCGCCTTTTATTCTAAGTTGGGGCTAAAGTTGGGCATGACTTATATTGACACACTGATGATTTTACAATATAATTTAAACCTTAGTTAAGATATTCAAGGAGGCAGCGGCATGAAGCAGTTTTTTGGTATGAGCCAGCGTGGAAACCTGGACGAGGCGTTACAGGGCCTCTATCGTCCGCAGTTCATTATGCTATTGTCCAACAGCGAACAGTTCGAGGATCATGTGACGGCGCTGGAAAAGCGTTTTCCCGGGGTGCCCAGCATCGGATGCATTGGGATGAGCTATCAAATTAATGTGGTGGAACACGGTGTTGGGATCATCGCCTTTTCCGATGGGGTAACTGCCGCTGCCAATGTTCTGGAGCAGGCATCCACCATGCCGGTAAAATACATACAGCGGCTGGAACGGGATATGCAGACACTGGGCGGCTCCAGCCGGGATACGGTCTGCATTGATTTCTGCTCCGGCAATGACGCGTGCGTGCTCACCACCATCTATACCGCCCTGCGCAAGCGGGGCATCTCCCTGGTGGGAGGCACCGGCGATCAGGGAAAGGTGTCCGTAAACGGAAAGGTCTATGCAGACGCGGTGGCTTATGCCCTGGTGCGCAACCAGAACGGCCGGATAAAGACATATAAGGAGAACATTTACCACCAGCTGGGGGATTACCGCTTCGTGGCCTCCAACACCGACCGGACCAATTACATCCTGGGGGCGCTGAACGGCAAAAGCGCAAAGCAGGTTTATAAGGATATTCTCCATGTGACGGACGAGGAGATCCTCACCCGCACGTTTCAAAATCCCTTCGGCAAGCTGAATGGTGACGACACCTGCATCATTTCCATCAAGGAGGTCCAGGGCAACGCCTTGGCCTGTTTCCGCCAGGTAAACGACTCCGACGTGCTTATCCTTCTGGAGCTGGGGGACTACCGGGCTATCGTACAGAACACCATCCGCCAAATCTGCCAGGATTTCCCCCGCCGGTCCGCCATTTTCTCGGTAAACTGCCTGTTCCGCTATAAACTGTTCTCAGAGCAGGGCTATATGCAAAACTACCTGGGCGACATGGCGGCTCTGGGAAATCATGCCGGCTTTGTAGGGTATGGAGAGCACTACAACAACCGCTTTGTCAACCAGTCCATGACCTGCGTGGTTTTCGAATAAAGGAGTGAACAGCTATGTTGCTACGAAGGAAAGAGCGTCAGTCCGATCAGGTTCAGGAGAAAACGGGCCTTTATCCAATTCTGCACATCGCGGGCAGCCTGAAGGAATACCAGCGGGAGCTGGTCAAAAAGGAGGTCACCTCCCTCTGGGAATTGAGCCAGATTGGCGTTTCCTTTGATGGAGTGCTGAAGGAGGGGGACCGGTTCCAAGAGAAGCTTCAGGGCCTGGGGGAATCCTTTGCCAGCATCAATGAGACGGCGGAGCAGTTCGGCCATGTGCGGGGGGAGATCGGGCAGGCCGTGTCCGAGGCCAGGGGGCAAATGGCGGAGCTGGAACAGATCTCCATGCAGGTGCAGAAATCCTATGATACCATGGCGGAAACATTCTCCCACCTGGAAACCGCCATCAAGGAAATCCAGCAGTCCATGAGTAAAATTATGTCCATCGCGGAGCAGACCAATATTCTGGCCATTAACGCCTCAATTGAGGCGGCCAGGGCGGGCGCCGAGGGGCGCAGCTTCGCGGTGGTCGCCGCTCAGGTCAAGCAGCTGTCGGAGGAGATCCAGTCGCTGGCGGGCGAGGTGGACAGCGGCGTAAACGAGGTGGAGGGCCGCGCCAACGAGCTGAGCGAGAGCATTTCTGACTCTCAGCAAGTCCTGGGCAAGAACCTTGGCATCGTGTCCGAGACGGAGGGCAGTTTTGAGAAGATAACGACGGCGGCGGAAGGGGCGACGTCCGTGCAAACGGGGATTTCCGGCGTCATTGACGCGGCCCAGCAGGAATTGCAGACCTTATGCCAATTCTTTGATCAAATCAAGAACGGGTATCAGGAGGTTGTCAAGCACATTGAGTTCACGAGCCAGCTGGGCACGACAAAGAGTGCGATGTTCGAGGATATTGACAACATGATTTCCCAAATTCCGCCCCTTATCAGCGATTTGCAGGGCTGAATTTGAGCGGTAACTCCAGCGCGCGCGGCGGGTTGGTGAAATGCGGCGTTTTTGCCGGTACATTGACAGACACACGAAAACCCCAGCGGGAGGAGAACTCCTGCTGGGGTTGATTCGTCCATGCGCCGGGACGATCCCGGTTGACGCGCCGGTTTTTTATGTGCTCCCGCGGGGATCCGGATCGGCCCAAAGGGTGGAAAAGTAGTCGTAGTAGGGCATGAGAAAGGAGAAACCCTCCACCAGCCGGTCCGCCAGTTCCGGGGTGTAGATAAACTCGGTAAGCCCCTCCTCGTGGCCGATGGACAAAATCCGCTTGTTATACCACTCCGCCAGCTTCGGTTCGCCGCAGAACTTTTGCTTCTTGTACGCCGGACCCTGCAAAGCAAATTCCGTCTGCTTTACCAGCTTGTTGTGCAGCTTCAGCAGGGGCTTGGGGTTGCTGTCAATGCGGACCCGGTGCTTCTCCATAGTCGCCGCCGGGGCGTCCCAGAAGCCCATGCCATAGCTCCAGCCCTCCGGGGCCAGCTCAAACCAGAACACCGGGTGCCCGCCGGACTCGTTGCCAAAGCGGAACAGGGACAGCCACAGGTGGTCCTTGTACGGCCCCCGGCCGAACAGGCGCCGGGCGTCCCGGTAAATCCGGGACACCTTGAGGTTCAGCCCGCTTTGGGGAAAGCGATCCAGCAGGGCCTCCTGCACCTGTGCACCCAGCTCCTTCATGGGCTGGAGGAAATAGGTCTGATAGTCCGCCTTGTGGGGCTCAAACCAGCTCTTTTCGTTGTTGAAACGGATGCCCCACATGAAATCTACCGTCTCCTGAGAAAAACCTTGGAACATGGCTTACTCCCACGACCCGTTCTCGGGAGGGTACGGCTCCACAAAACCGGGTTCCGTCGCAGCGGGGGCGGGCGGCTCGGTGACCGCCGGAGGCTCCACCACAGGCGGCTGCGTCACAGGCGGTTCCGTGACCGGCGGCTGCGTCACAGGCGGCTGCGTCACAGGGGGTTCCGTAACCGGCGGTTCCGTCACAGGCGGCTCGGTAACGGGAGGCTCGGTGACCGGCGGCTCCACGGTTCCAGCGCCCCAGGGACCCTCGTCGGCGGGATTATAGAGGATGACCTTGTCCCGCTTGGCATAGTTGCTGTGGTTTTCGAAGGTGCGGGAGATGAGGCCGCCATTGGCGTCGTACACGCTGCGGTACACATCCACAGAATAGCCGGTATAAGGGGTGGTTTTCACCTTGGTGGTGCCCCGGGGAATGCTCTCGTCAGGCTCGTACACGGTGGTCCAGGCGGTAGAGCCCAGGGCGTAGCGCTCCATCTCAACGCGGATGCCATCGGGGTTGCTGCCGTAGAACTGCACCGTCACCGTGCCGTAAGCGCCGCCCTCGGCGTAGGCCACAATCTTGATGGGGAAGCCGGTGTTGTTGCGGAATTTGAAGTCCAGGCTGGGGTAGTACACCGTAGCGTCCAGCCCGTTGGGGATATAGCCGGTGGCAAAGGCGTGGCACGCCCGGTTGACGATCTCCAGATTGGAGTACACCGCGCAGTAATAGAGGCAGGAGGACACCTGGCACACGCCGCCGCCGTCCATGGCCGCGGTCTGGCCGTTCTGGTAGCCGGTACTGGGTTTGTAGCCGTTGCGGGTGCTGGGATCGCCGATGGTGCCCAGGTAGGAGAACACCTCGCCGGGCTGGAGCACCTTATTGTTGCAGAAGGAGGCGGCCCGGGCCACGTTGAAGGAGCGGTTGGCCACGCCGTCCAGATTGGTGGTCACCTCCGCCAGCAGATCCTTGTAGTACAGCCGCTCGTCGCCGCTGGTCTCCGGGGGGATATACTCCAGTGGGATGGAGCAGGTCTCGCCGGGGGCGGCGGCGTCCAGGATGGCCTGTGCCTCCTCGGCGTTGACGGAGCGGCCGATGACCGCCGGGGTGAGCTTGCCGTTGGCATCCACGCCGGCGGGCTGAGGCTCGATGTGGATGAGGTCGCTGAGCACTTGGCCGGACAACTCGGCGCTGGGCACGATCTCAGGCTCCACCTGGAGCTCTGTCTCGCCCTTGGCCAGGGCCTCCTCCACCTGGGTGATCAGGGCGCCAGTGTCCAGGGTCTGGCCGTCCGTGCCGGGGGTGACCTCCACAGTGGAATCCCCCAGCTCGTAGGTGAAGTCCACCGGGGCCACGTACAGCTCATCGGCGATGGACTGGATCATTTTTTTTGCCAGCTCCTCCCCCTCGGGGGTGAAGGCGGCAGCGGTGAGGGACAGGTTAGTAGGCTCTTTGGACAGCCCCAGCCAGAGAGCGCCCAGCTTCCAGAAGGGCTGCTCCTCTTTGGCGGCCATGCCCACCTCCACCGCGGCGTCGGGGGCGCAGGCCATCAGATCGCCGGTGAGCTCCTTCCGCCTTCCCTGCCCATACAGCAGGGTGAGCTTCCGGTTTTCCAGCCGCTGATCCATCTCCTGGGACACCACGGCCAGCGCGTCCTCCTGACTGAGCTTACCCAGCTCGGCCACCGTCTCGCCCTTGTCGTCCACGGCCACCGCGCCTGGCAGCAGGCAGCTGTTGTCCTTTACCCATGCGCACAGCCCGAAGTATCCACCCACAACCGCAATCACCAGGACGGCGGCGGCAATGCCGGCAATCAGCCCCACGGGGAGTTTTTTCGAGGCACTTCCCGGAGTACCTGGGGTCGATTTCTCCATTTTCAACACATCCTCCCAAATATAAGCCCGGATTGGCAGAAAAAAAGCCGCGCGGATTCTTTTCCCGGGGGAAAAGGGGACACACAGCGGCAGTTCGACCAAATGCGGCCCATATCAATATAGTCAACGTCCCTATTTTACCACTTTCGATGGAAATGGGCAAGGTCGTTTGCCTAAAAAAAGGTTACATTTTGGTTTCATTTTTTTCCATGGGTTATATTTTGCTCCCAATTTGACAAAAATCGAACATTACCGCGCCCCCCCGGGAAACCGGGGGGGCGCGGTGGTTGGAGCGGGCGCGGCGTCAGGTTTTGTGGCCCTCCACGATGGCGCCGCTGCGGTAGGCCCGCAGCAGGTCCAGCAGATCGTCCACCTGAGCCTGCATTTCCCGGCCCACATCGGTGTCCTTAATGGTGGCCCGGCTCTCCAGCCGTTCGAAGATCTGGGAGGTGGAGGTGATGTCCCAGTTTTTGCGGATGGCCTCCGCCTTGCCGGCAAAGGGTTCGTGGGAAACCAGCCGGAAGCAGCCGGAATTGTAGATCAGGGTATATCCGGCGATGCCGGTGGTTTTCTGGTATGCCTTGCAGAACCCGCCGTCGATGACGATCAGCCTGCCGCCGCCCTTGACGGGGCTTTCCCCCCGCGTGGACTTTACGGGGACATGGCCGTTGACGATGTGGCAGTGGCCGCCCTCCAGGCCGAATTCCTTCAGGATGCCCTCGCATACCGTGGGGTCGTTGTACAGGGTGTAGTAGGCGTTTTTCGTCTCCACATGGGTGGATTCGTCGGCGATAAACCGCCGCTCAAAGGTGGTCATGCGGTCCCGGCCAAAGATGGGGCTGTTGCGCCCGCACCACAGCCACCACAAAAAGTCCATGCCAAACTGCCGCTCCGGGGATCCAGGTTTGTTGTAGTAGGCCCAGCGGGCGGTGGCGTCGGCGTAGTCCAAAAATTCCCGGCCGGACAGGTCCTGGCAGCCGATGGAGAAGGACAGCAGCCTGCCCTCCTTGTCCATGGGGATGCAGCCGTGGAACAGCAGGTTGCCGTTGTACACCCGGTACAGGCCGCCCTTGGAGTACAGGAAGCGGACGTGGCGCTGGAGCTTCTCGCTGTGCCGGAAGGATCGGGTGAGGGTGTTGATCAGCAGCTCTTCCTCCGGGGTGAGGGCATAGGGATCCTTGGGATCCACGGTGGGGAAGTCGGTGTCCAGCATGGGGTGGACCACGCCGTCGATGGTGATGGTCTTGTTCTCGTAGTCGATTTTGTCCAGCAGCAGCCGGTCGTCCATGCCGAAGCTGGGGTTGCGCAGGATCTTCTGCCCCTCCAGCTTAAACAGGATCATGGTGATGGCCTTGTGCATCCGGGAGGCGATCAGCTTGTGCCGCTGGGTAAAGCTGCTGTCGTCCTCGTCGGCGATTTTTACCTGGAAGCGGCTGATGTCGCAGTCCCGGTAGAACTCCTCGGCAAACACGGACAGGGGCCGCAGGGATATGCCGTACCCCGTCTCGATGACCTCCAGATTGTTGTAGCGCAGGGAATTGAGCAGCACCGTGGCCACCAGCGTCCGGGAGCCGGAGGCTGCGCCCATCCAGAGGATGTCGTGGTTGCCCCACTGAATATCCACGCTGTGGTAGTCCATGAGGGTATCCATGATCACGTCCGCGCCGGGGCCGCGATCAAAGATGTCCCCCACCAGGTGGAGGTGATCCACCGCCAGACGCTTGATCAGCTCGCACAGGGCGATGAGGAAGTTGGACGCCCGGTCCAGGTCGATGATGGTGCAGATGATGTTTTCGTAGTAATCCCGTTTGTCCGCCTCGTTGTGCTCGAAGTGGGTGTGGATCAGCTCGTCGATGATGTAGGCGTAGTCCCGGGGCATGGCCTTGCGCACCTTGGCCCGGGTGTACTTGGCGCTCACCAGGCAGCACAGGTCGATGAGCCGGTGGAACGTGATGCGGTACCACTCCCGCATATCCTCCGTTTCCCGCTCAATCTCCTCAAGCTTTTCCTCGGGGTAGTAGATGAGGGTGGCCAGCTGATCCCGGTCGGAACGGGGGACGGTGGCGCCCAGCAGATCGTCAATCTTCTCCCGCACTACGCCGGAGGCGGAATTGATGATGTGCTGGAAAGCCTCGTACTCCCCGTGGACGTCGGAGAGGAAGTGCTCGGTGCCTTTGGGCAGATTCTGGATGGCCCGCAGGTTGATGATCTCGGTGCTGGCCTCCTGGACGGTGGGGTATTGCTTGGACAGCAGCCGCAGATATTCCAGCTTTACCGGGGTAAATTCGGCGGTTGGCTTCATTTGGGTCACTCCTCGGAGCAGAATTTGATTGGCATTGTGATGAAATAGGGGTAGGCCCCGTTCGGGCCGGTTACTGATATAGTCAGCGCAGTTGAAAACCGGCAGCTGCCGTTTTTCAGACAGCGGCACAGCCTGTGCGCTGACTATGAAGTCTGACGCTAGGCCGCTTTTTAACTGTATCAACTATATTATGACATAAGTTTTGGAAAAAGAAAAGGGGAGCGGCGCGAAAATGGAAAAAATTCCGCGTTCTCCCGGCGAATTTTTGTTAAGGAATCTCTGCTCAAAGCTGGCCCAAGGAGAAGGAAAAAGTGGGGCGGAATATGAAGCGGCAGACATTGAGCGACATGGAATATAGTTGCCGGAACAAGAAAACAAAGCGGGAATGCCAGTTTGGATGCAGGAAAACCCGGTACCGGGGCCTGAGGAAAAACGAGAATCGGCTGTACGCCATGTTTGCCTGCGCAAACCTCTACCTCCTGGCGGTGGCCGGACGAAGGCTGCGGGAAGCATGATAGGGTTTTTTGCGCTTTTTCAGAAAAAGGCGAAAAAAGTAAGGAAAATCAAACATTCTGCTCTTAACCCGGCCATATTGGGGCCGGGTTCTTCTATTCATTCTCCTATCCTCATCAAATATTGGCTATTTTTCAGAGGTTCCTTAACAGTCTTCTGGATGAGTGCATGAAAACATGAGCATAAAGAAACCCCGCCTATGGATCGGATATGACCTATAGGCGGGGGTTCTTTTTTGCAAAGAATACGATGCCCTTAGAGGCCGCTGAGAGACCGCAGGAGAGACTTTGCGAAACGTATTCCGAGTGAAAGCGTGCTTTGTAGTGGGCTTAGAAGACCGTAGCGGAGGTGCGAGTTCTATACACATTTTCATGGAGCGCTGATGCTGTAATATTTGAGATTTTTGCGAATAAGGCGCTTTGTAAAAGCACGACCATTTTCGGCATACAGGTCATCAGGGTCGTTCAGCTTTGCGGCTTCTTCGATATCTTGTGGGACAATCTCATCGTAGTCGCGAAAATCAGCAAAGGTTCCAGACAGGAACTCTTCCCAACTGGTTGTCGCAAGAGAACATTTGTCAAGGGGGATTTCACCCAAAAGATGAAATCCCCCCGATAAACTGGAAGTTATTTTTGGCAGTATGAACGCATCCATTTACAAATACGATAGTAAATTTCACCCATAAACAGACAGACTATTATGAAAACAGGCCATCTTAACAGACCAAAAACAGACGAAATTATATATCCCATCCACAAAAAAATTATAGCAATAGAAAATAGTAAAAATGTACCGATATATTTCATATTCCGCGCCTTCTCAATTTCCGGTTTGCCGGTTTCTGACAGTCATCAGTATAGCACAAAAGTGACCAATTCACAAGCCCCATTTGTCGGGCTGATGGTAGTGGCAAGCAATGCGCCGGTATATACCCGGCGCAGCTTGTTGGTGGCCGATGGCCCCCAAGCCCCCGGTGATCGGCGCGGCTGCGTCCGATGCACAAGCCACCGTTGGCGTCTGCTGGTATATACCAGCAGGGGAGGACACCCCGGCGGAGCCGCCCCCGGAGGGCGCACGGCTGCCGTAGGCAGTACCACCACAAGCCATCGGCTAGTGGTGAGTAAGAACCTGTATTCACAACCTCGATTCACCGTCAGGCCGGGTCTTTTCCCGCCATGCCGCGTTAAATTTTCTGGAAATAAACGCAATGATTCCTGCGAAAATTTGCCTTGCCTGACGGGAAAATCCCTCGCCCATCCGGCGGTTTCGTCTGTGAATACAGGTTCTTAATGAGCATCAAGTAGTATGCCGCTTCCGGTACGCCGTTGGCGCTTCGTCAAACTCCTTTTTGAACAGCTTGACAAAATAGTTGGAATCGTTGATACCAACAGCGGTACTGATTTCGCTGACAGGCATGGTTCCGCTGATAAGGAGTAGGGCAGCCTTCTGCATTCGGATCTTGGCTAAATAGGCGGAGGGCGTCAGGCCAATCTCTTTTTTAAAATTTTTGACCAGGCGGCTTTCGGAAATCCCCAACTCATCAGACAGGCTGGGCAGATCAATGCTGGAGGAGTAGTCGTGGTTCAGACAGTACAGCACGCTTTGCACCAGGGCGGAATACTTGTTTTCACGCATTTCCCGGATGGCCTTGCAGAAGTCCCGGATCATAATTTCCTTGGCGATCATGATATCCCCAACCGTCTTGGCCTTGCTCACCAGGGTAGTGTTTGCGGAGGAGATCCGGTCGATGATCAGCACAGGGAGCCCGACCTGAAGGGCGGCGTGACGGATGGTGGTGCGGGTGATGGTGATGCCGATTCGTTCATTTTCCGGGGCCGGCCCCAGCCGCTTCAGGTAGGCCACATCCTGCTCGATGACATTCATAATGCTCAGCGCAGAATGAGCGTTCCCGTTTTTGATCTCCTCAATAAACCGGTTTTCCAGCGCGTAGCGGTATTCCAGTTTACTTTTATAGTTGGGACGTTTTCTTACGACAGCTTCCTCTTCGCTTGGGGGAATTTCTATGCCGGTTACGACTTTAATCGTTTTGCTGGGTTCCTCGGGGCTGACCGTGTAGATGAAGGAGGACGCGATTTTAACTGCCGCCGCTGCCCCGATCTGTGGGAAAGAGCCGCAGTAATACTGGAGATCCTTCACCTCAATTTCGTCCAGTTCGTTCTGCTTCAGAATGGTCCGGGCCCCATATTCCGAGAGGGGCTGGCAGCAGAATGGGCCGAACAGATACGGGGTCCCGCTGACGGAAAACAGCAGGAGGTGGACGCCGAACGCGTCAATGGCGTGATAAATGTATTCCTGATTTACCCGCCGCCTGATTGTATCCAATACTTTTTTGTGGAAAAAGTGCTGAACAGGATGGAGACAGTGCCGCTCGCATATGGTATCCGTTGTTTCCTGGCTGTTCAGCGCAATGATCTCTATCATGCAGATCTGTGATATGATCTGCATCGCGGTATCCCTGCGGATATCCATGGCGAAAGCGCTGCGTTGGTTCATAGATTCCAATTCCCCGGCCCATTCCAATTCCATGACAGTGCTCTCCTTTTTGCATAAACTTGCAATCCTGTTTTTGTGAAATATGCTGTTTCTGATTCTGATAATAGCGTATATTCTTGTGAAAATCAAGTGCGGACGGCGATATTTTGCTAATTTGAACGATATTGTTCTAACACTTTTCAGGCTCTTTTGTTATGCTGTGATCATCAAAACAGATAGAAGACGTTGGAGTGAGACCTTTTCAAAATGTGGTAGAGAGGATGAGCTATGGAGCACAAAAAGATTGATATCCATACGCATTTCGGCCTGAACCGAGTGGAGCGGGTTCCCAGCCCATGGAATCCACAGGACAATTACACGGCGGACGCTGGGGAAATGGTGGGGCATCTGAAAAGCCAAGGCGTGTTTTCCGTGCTCAGCCTGACCGGAACCCAAGACGAAAACAGCGGGATTCGGGCGGCGCGGGAGATTGCGCGCCGGTATCCGGGGTTTTTCCACTTCAGCTGCAACTTCAGCGAGGGGGATGAGCCGGAGGCGGTCTATGACCGTATGTGCGAATACAAGGAACTGGGCGCTGTCAGCGTTGGGGAACTGGCCATCAACCAGTGGATCGACAGCCCGCTGAATACCGCCGTGTTTGAGGCGGCGGAAAAGCTCAGCCTTCCGGTCACATTCCATATGAGCCCGGAACCGGGTTACGCCTACGGTATCTGTGACCGGCCGGGCCTGCCGCTGCTGGAGGAGGCGCTGAAAAGCTTCCCCGAGTTAAAATTTTTCGGGCACAGCCAAACCTTCTGGATTGAGATTTCCGGGGATACTCCCCGGGAGGGGAACCAGGCCAGGAGCAAGATGGGGGAGGGCCCCGTTGCCCCGGGCGGCGCGGTGCCCCGGCTGCTAGACGCGTACCCCAACCTGTATGGGGATCTCTCCGCCTGCAGCGGGAGCAGGGCGGTGATGCGGGACGAGGTATTTGGGCTGGCGTTCCTGGAACGGTATCAGGATCGGCTGATGTACGGCTCCGATACCATCAACAGCGTCCAGGTCATGCCGCTGGGCGGCTATCTGGACAGCTGCGTGGAGTATGGGCGGCTCAGCCGGGAAGCCTATGAGAAGATCTGTTATCAAAATGCGCAAAAACTACTGAATATATAAGGAGGAAACCTGGATGAGGACAAGAGTTTACAACAAGATGACAGCCCAGGAGGTGGAAGACTACCTGGCCCGGGGCGGCGACACCATGTATGTGGGCATCGGCGTGGTGGAGGTGCACGGGGCCTGCCCCATCGACTGCGAGACGGTGATCCCGGAGGCGCTGGCCATCGCCATGGCGGAAAAGGCGGACGGTCTGGCCATGATCAACCTGCCCTATTTCTATCCCGGCGGGACGGTCATCAGCAATTCCACGGTACACCTCACCATCCGGGACGGCATCGACTACCTGATGAAAATTGCCCACAGTCTGGCGGACCAGGGCTTCAAGCGGCTGTACTTTGTCAGCGGGCACGGCCCTTCCAGCATGACGCTCAACGCCTTCTCCCGGGAGTTCTTTGAGGAGACGCTGATCCATCCCTGCCATATGTCCACCATCTCCATGATGGCTAAGGCATACGGCCACGAAGGGGTCATGCGGGGCCTGGACAACATGACCTACGGCGCATACAAAATGCTGGGCCAGCTGGATTTCATCCCCATTGATCCCAATGCCACGGAAGAGCGGGGCGAGCGCGTCCCCACCGACCCGGCCATGGCGGATTTCATGAAGCTGTACCAGCCCTATTCCGGGTTTGGCGCCACGGCTCAGATCTTCTCCGACCCCCGCCAGCACGGCGGCGGCAGAATCTTCAAGAGCCGCGAAGAATTGGAGGAGACTGCCGCGAAGGGCGTAGAGGAGATCTACGATTTGGTATCCCACTTGAATCTGGAGGCGCTCAACGAGGCGCTGGGTGAGTACCAGGTCTATGCCCAGGGTGTGGCGGAGAAGTTCCCGAGAGTTAAGAGACACCGCTGATTTTAGAAAGGGGAATTGAGCAATGCGAACCAGGATTTTTAACAAAATGACGGCGCAGGAGGTAGAGGATTATTTGGCCCGGGGCGGTGATACCATGTTTATTGCCGTGGGCGTGGTGGAATGCCACGGCAATCTCCCCATCGACTGCGAAACCATTGTGCCCGAGGCGTACGCAAAGCTGCTGGCGGAGAAGGCGGACGGCCTGGCCATGATCAACCTGCCCTATTTCTATCCCGGCGGGACGGTCATCAGCAACGCCACGGTGCACCTCACCATCCGGGACGGGATGGACTACCTGCGGAAAATCTGCCTCTCCCTGGTGGATCAGGGCTTCAAGCGGCTGTTCCTCATCAGCGGCCACGGCCCGGCCCCGCTGACCATCAACCCCTTCTGCCGGGACTTCTTTGAGGAGACGTTGATCCACCCCTGCCACCTGATGCATCTGCCCCAGGCCGCCGGCGTGAAGATTGACTACCGGGAGGGGCGGATCATGTACGGCGCCTACAAGATCATGGGCCAGATGGAGTACCTGCCCGTGGATCCCAACGCCGGGCCCCAGCCGCCCCATATGGACGAGGAGCCCGCCCTGGCCCGTTTTTCCAGCCTGTATAGTGCCTGCGGCGGCTTTGTGGCCAGGGTATATTCCAATCCTGAGCAGCATAACGGCGGCAAGCTCTTCAAAAGCGAGGAGGAGCGGCTGGAATACTGCACGAAGGGCGAGGAACAGATGCGCGAGATTGTGGACAAGTGCAATATCGTGGAGCTGAAGGAGGCCCTGGGCCGGTATCAGGAGTACGTCCAGCGGATGTATGAAAAGTTCCCCAGGATCAAGAAAGTGCACTAACGGTGCGAGCCGAAAAATGAAAAAAGAAAGGTGAAAACAAGATGAAATCCAAGAAAATGAGCGGTTTCCTCAAGCGTCTCATCTCTGGCGCGATGGCGCTGGCCATGCTTCTGACGCTGGCTGCTTGCGGCGGCGGGAGTGATCAGCCCGGCGGCAATACCGGCAGTCCCGCCGCCAGCGACCCTGTCAGCCAGACCAGCGACCCCGCCGCGGAAAACACCGGCAGCGGGGACGGGCGCACCACCGGCGGCGACCTCACCCTGGTCACATCCATGTTCAATGGCTTCTTCCAGCCCAAGAGCCAGACCACGGCTATGGAAACCTGTTGGCCGGCCCTGGAGTCTCTGGGCTATCAGGTTGATGTCAATGATCCCTGGCAGCCCAAGCTGGCCGAATCCTGGGACATCGACTACGACGCCTTTACCGTGACGCTCCACCTGAAGCAGGGTGTCTCCTTCCACAACGGCGACCCCTTTAACGCGGATGACGTGGTGTTTACCCTGACGGCTCACAATGATTACGGCACCCAGTCCAACATTGGTTCCCCCGTCAGCGTGGAGAAGGTTGACGACTACACCGTGGTGGTGACCTATGGGGAGTTCTCCCTCAACTACGAATCCTGGCTGCTGCCCCGGTTCATGTACTCCAAGGAGACCTTCGATGAGAAGGGCGAGGACTGGATGATGAATAACATCATCGGCACCGGCCCCTACAAGATGACCGAGTTTGTGCCCGATGACCACCTGACCTTCGAGCGGTTTGACGGCTACTGGGGCGAGCCGGGCTACGTGGACACCTACACCTGGCGCTTCATGCAGGATCCCACCGCCCAGGTGGCCGCCTTCATGAACGGCGAGATCGGGCGTGTATCCCCGATGAACGCCTCCCCCGTGGAGTTGCTGCGGAATAATGGCTTTGAGCCCGTGGTGGCGCCCCCCATTACCGGGATGCAGAATTATATCGTCCCCATCACCCTGGATCCCGATGCCCCCCTCTCCAACCAGGCGGTGCGCCAGGCCATCTACCAGTACGGCGTGGACTGGGACGCCCTGGCCAATACCCTGGGCGGCGATATGTACTACCACACCGATGCCTATGCCCTGACCGGCAACCCCTACTACAAGGAGGATCTGGAGTTCACCAACGGCGCGGACTATGAGAAGGCCAAGCAGATGCTGGCGGACGCTGGCTATCCCGACGGTTTCAAGACCGAGATCTACTACGGCACCGGCGGCCAGGCCGCTGGATCCGAGGCCATTGCCACCTATGTCCAGGCCGAGCTGGCCAAGATCGGCGTCACCGCAGAGTGCGTCCCCGTGGACGGCACTGTCATGAACGCGGAATACTGGTCCGGCAAGACGGCCAAGACCGGCATGATCATCAGCGGCCTGTTCTTTACCCCGATCCAGACCCTGCGCCTGAATCAGTCAAACGGCCCCACCGGCACCCAGGCCGCGGTGACCACCTGGTCCGATGAGACGAAGGAGCTCTTTAACAAGATCAACGCCGCCAAGACCCAGGAGGAGCAGAACCAGCTCATGCACGAATACGCGGTGCGGATCGTCCAGGAGGAGAGCATTTACTGGCCGGTCTACAACGGCGCCACCTACGAGTTCTACCAGGATTGGTGCCACTATTCCGACAAGGCCCGGATCGGCAACGCCGGCTTTGACGCCCATGAGATCTGGGTGGATGCCCACTAATCCGCAATAACCTACGGCGCAGCGCTAATCCAGGGCGCACAGACATCATCCCCGGCAGGTCAGGCGTGTCTGTGCGCCCTCCTTATTACAAAAAGAAGCTGTCCTTCCACCAAACCACGAACGGAGAGAGACTATGACAAGGTATTTATTAAAGCGTCTCGGCCAGACGGTGCTGATTATTATCCTTGTCTCCTTCCTAACCTTCCTGCTCGTTTCGATTATGCCCCGCGATCCGGTATACGCCATGTATGGAACCGATATCAACGAGGCGCAGTACGAGATCGGTTACAAGGAGCTGAACCTGGATAAGAATATCATTGAGCGGTATCTGATTTGGGCCAAGCAAGTTCTACATGGCGACTTTGGGATTTCCTACAAGTACCACACGCCGGTCACTCAGGTTATCGGCGACAAGATTGGCGTTACCCTCTACCTTTCCATCATCTCCACCCTGATTTCCATGCCCATCGGCATCCTGCTGGGGATTATCACCGCCGTGAAGCGGGGCAAGTGGCAGGATACGGTGCTGACGCTGACCGCCAACGTGACAGCCAGCGTCCCGTCCTTTGTCATCGCGGTGGTGCTGATGTGGGTGTTTGTCATCAAGATGAAGCTGTTTTCCACCAGCGGGTTCACCCTGCCCTGGGTGGACTTCGGGCAGTCCGTCAAGCAGGGGTTCCTGCCCATCGTCTGCCTGTCCCTGGGCGGTATCGCGGGCACCTGCCGCCAGACCCGCTCCAGTATGCTGGAGGCCATCCGGCAGGACTATGTCCGCACGGCGCGTTCCAAGGGCCTCAAAGAGGGCTTCATCATTTACAAGCACGTAATGCGCAACGGTTTGGTGCCCATCATCACCCTGGTGGGCGGGCGGCTCAGCTCCCTGATCGCCGGCTCCGCCTTTGTGGAAAACGTGTTTGGCATCCCTGGCATGGGGAACCTTCTGGTCAATTCCGTCAACAACGTGGATATCCCGATTATGCAGGCCACGGTAATGCTCACCGCGCTGGTGGTGTCCCTGGCCTACCTGGTGACCGATTTCCTGTACGTGGTTGTGGATCCGCGCATCAGCCTGAAGTGAGGAGGGAAAACGATGAATACAAAATCTATGACGCCCTCCGGCACGGACACCGCGGCCAAGCGGGCCAAAAAAAGGGCGGAGACAAAAAAGAATATCCAGCGTTTCCTGCGGACCATGTTTTCCCGGAAAATTGTCATCGTAGGCGCGGCGGGTACACTGTTTTTTGTCCTGATCGCCATTTTCGCGCCTCTGATTGCCACCCATGACCCCAACTTCATTGAAAATGGTCAGAACCTCAAGGATCCCAGCTTCCAACACCTGTTCGGCACGGATATGTATGGGCGCGACCTGTTTTCCCGCATTATTTACGGCGCCAGGGTATCCCTGCTCACCGGTGTACTGTCTGTCCTGATGGCCACCATCATCGGTACCTTCCTGGGAATGCTGGCCGCCTATTGCGGCGGCATCGTGGACACGATCCTTATGCGGATCTGTGAGGTGATGCACACCATCCCCCAGCTGGCGGTGAGCATGACCCTTATCACCGTGCTGGGCAGCAGCATGGCGGCCATGGCGGTGATTCTGTGTATTGGCGGCATCTGGGGTACCCTGCGCATGATGCGCGCCTCGGCGCTCACCATCATGAACAACGACTATGTTCTGGCGGCCAAGCTGTCCGGCGAGCCCATGATCGTCATACTGTATAAGCACGTACTGCCCAACAGCATCTCGCCCATCATCGTCAGCGCCACTCAGAGCGTAGGCATGACCATCCTCATGGAGTCCGGCCTGAGCTTCCTGGGCGTCGGCATCAAGGTGCCCACCGCCTCCTGGGGCTCCATCATCAACGAGGCCCGCACCTTCCTGCTGACCAACCCGCTGTACGCGCTGATCCCCTGCGCGTGCCTGGCACTTTTGATCATCAGCCTGAACCTGCTGGGCGACGGTATCCGTGACGCGCTGGATCCCACGCTGCGCGGCGAATCCTGAAAGGAGGGGGAAGCATGAGCCATCTGGTAGAAGTGAAAAACCTGATTACCACATTCCCCTATGACGGGAAAAAGAAGCGGCTTACCGCGGTGGACAACGTCTCGCTGTACCTGGATAAGGGCGAGATTGTCGGCCTGGTAGGCGAATCCGGCAGCGGCAAGTCTGTCA
Organism: uncultured Oscillospiraceae bacterium; assembly: GCA_910579595.1. Classification (GTDB taxonomy): domain Bacteria; phylum Bacillota; class Clostridia; order Oscillospirales; family Oscillospiraceae; genus Enterenecus. The sequence goes on along the minus strand of CAJTVM010000008.1, from coordinate 5,915 downwards.
CTACCATGAGCATCCTCCAGCTGATCCTGCCCCCGGGGAAGATCGAGGGCGAGGTCAATGTGGAGGGCATGAAGGGCAACATCCTGGACTGCGGGATGTTCAGCGACGAGGCCAGGAGCATCCGGGGCGGGCGGATCGGCATGATCTTCCAGGAACCCATGACCTCCCTGAACCCCATCCTCACCGTGGGGTATCAGATCCAGGAGAACATCATGACTCACCTGGGCCTTGACGAAAAGGCGGCCAAGGTGAAGGCAATTGAGATGATGAAGCGGGTGGGCATTGCTAATGCGGAGGAACGGTTTACCCAATACCCCATGCAGTTCTCCGGCGGTATGCGCCAGCGCATCATGATCGCCATGGTGCTGGCAGCGGAGCCAGACGTACTCATTGCCGACGAGGCCACTACCGCCCTGGATGTGACCACCCAGGCCCAGATCCTGGAACTCATCCGCGACCTGGCGAAAAACGATGGAGTCACGGTGGTGATCGTTACCCATAACCTGGGGCTGATTGCCCGGTATGCCGACCGCATCTATGTGATGTACTGCGGCAATATCGTGGAGTCCGGCGAGAAGTTCGAGATTTTTGCCAACCCTTCCCATCCCTACACCCGGGGGCTTTTGAACGCGGTCCCCCGCCTGGACGACTTGAAAACCAGGAAGCTGATCCCCATTGAGGGGCTGCCCCCCAATCCGGCCAATATGCCGCCCTACTGCAAGTTCTACGACCGCTGCCTCTACCGGGAGGAACGGTGCAAGGAATGTATGTGCCAGCTGGAGCCCGTGGCCGAGGGGCACTATGTTCGCTGCCGCCTGACCCAGGAGGAGCGGGAGGCCAAGCGGGCGGAGATCGAGGGCCGGTTTGCCGACGCGCCGGCCAAAGCCCCCTTCGACGAGGTGTGCCTTGAAGTCAAGGATCTCAAAATGTATTTCCCCTTCTACAAGGGTGTGATGAAAACCCACGCAGGCGATGTGCACGCGGTGGATGGGGTTTCTTTCCAGGTTCATACCGGGGAGACGCTGGGCATCGTGGGCGAGTCCGGCTGCGGGAAATCCACCCTGGCCAAATGCATCATGCGGGCGCTGAAGCCCACCGCCGGGGAGATCCTCTACAAGGGGGTGGACATGGCCCAGATGAAGGAACGGGCCCTGAAGTCCATCCACTCCAAAATCACCATGATTTTTCAGGATCCGTTTTCCTCTCTGGATCCCCGGCAGTCCGCGGGCTCCATTGTCGGGGAGCCGCTGAAAATTAACAAGCTCACCGGATCCCGGGCCGAGTACAACGATCGGGTAGACGAGCTGTTCCGGACGGTGGGCTTGGATCCGGACTACCGGAACCGGCTGCCCCGGGAATTCTCCGGCGGGCAGCGCCAGCGGCTGGGCATCGCCCGGGCTCTGGCATCCAGCCCGGACGTCATCATCTGCGATGAGCCGGTGTCCGCCCTGGATGTATCCATCCAGGCCCAGATCATCAATCTGCTGGAGGAGCTTCAGGCGAAGTTGCACATCACATACCTGTTTATTGCCCATGATCTCTCCGTGGTTAAGCACATCAGCGACCGGATTGTGGTCATGTACTTGGGTACGGTGGTGGAGGAGTCCCCAGCGGAGCAGCTCTATGCCAACCCGCTGCACCCCTATACCAAGGCGCTGCTCTCCGCCGTGCCCATCTCCGACCCGAAGGTGGACGCCCAACGGGAGCGCATCAAGCTCATCGGCGAGATCCCCAGCGTGATGAACCGCCCGAAGGGCTGCCCGTTCAGTGAGCGGTGCCAGTTTGCCACCGAACGGTGCAGGGCGGAGAAGCCCCGGCTCAAGGATATGGGCGGGGGGCAGCGCGTGGCCTGCTTCCTGCACGAATGACCGGGAGGGGATGTCAATGAGAAAAATCATTCAGATCCGCGAGGGATGGCGGTTTGGCCGCGCTGTAGACCCATCGGCCGCCGTTCCCGTGGCGGAGGGGTGGCAGGAGGTCGCGCTGCCCCATGTTTGGAACAAGGAAAACCCCAAAGAGGAGGGCCCCCGGCTGTACGCCAACACGCTGGGACTGCCCGCCCTTCGGGATGGGGAACGGGTTTACATCTCCTTCGGCGCGGTGGCCGGGCGCTGCACGGCATGGTTGAATGGCGTGCGGCTCGGTGTGCACAGCGGCGGGTATTCCACCTTCCGCTTCGATATGACCGCCGCCGCCAGGAAGGGCCAAAATGAGCTGCTGGTACTGGCGGACAACACCCGGTTTGACGACATCATCCCGCTGGGCGGGGATTTCAGCAACTATGGCGGCATTTACCGGGAGGTGGACGTGATCGTCACCCCATTCGTCCACTTTGACCTGGCCTATTATGGTTCGGAGGGAGTGGAGCTGGACGCGTCCGGCGATGGCCGGGTCACCCTTGTGCCCCATATCGCGGGAAATGCAAAAGACTGTGAAATATGCTATACTATACTTGGCGGGGACGAAACGATCAGCCTTACAGCTGGCTGCGGCACAGATCCAGTGGAGCTGAACATACCCGCCCCGCGCCTGTGGAATGGGCGGGAGGATCCTTATCTTTATACCTTGAGGGCGTCACTGCTTCGGGACGGCGAAATTCTCGACGAGGTAGAGCTGCCCTTCGGCTTCCGGGATACCGCTATTGATGCTGAGATGGGCTTCTTCCTGAACGGGACTCACCTGCCGGTGCGCGGCGTGGCCAAGCACCAGGATTGGGCGGGGGCCGCCTGCGGCACCACCCGGGAGATGCAGGAAAAGGACATTGCGCTGATTTGTGAGGTGGGGGCCAACGCCGTCCGGTTGTCCCACTACCAGCACCCGGGGTACACCTATGACCTGTGCGACCGGGCGGGGCTCGTGGTTTGGGCAGAGATCCCCCTGCTGGCCATCCCGGACAACAACGACGGGCTCTACAAGAACGCGGAAAACCAGATGCGGGAGCTGATCCTGCAAAACAAGCATCATCCCAGCATCTGCTTCTGGGGCGTCCAGAACGAGGTTGCCATGATGGGCGAGACCGTGCAGATGTATGGGAAGATCGACAAGCTCAACGCCCTGGCCAAGGAGTTGGATCCCGATGGTATCTCCGCCTCCGCCAACCTGAGCACGGTGAATAACGACAGCCAACTGAACTTTATCACCGACATGGTGGGCTACAACCGGTATTCCGGGTGGTATGAGGGGGAGATGGAGGACTACGAGGCGTTCTTCGACGGCTTTCACCGGGACAACCCCCAGGTCGCCCTGGGCCTGTCCGAGTACGGAGTGGACTGCTCCGTCACGCTCCATGCTGACCGTCCGAAGCGCAAGGACTACTCCGAGGAGTTTCAGGCTCTGTTCCACGAGACGGTCTGGCCCATGGTGGAACAGCGTCCATATATGTGGGGCAGCTTTGTATGGAATATGTTTGATTTTGGCAGTTCCGTGCGGGACGAGGGCGGTGTCAAGGGGATGAACTGCAAGGGCCTGGTGATCTACGACCGTTCGGTGAAAAAAGACGCTTTCTACTTCTACAAGGCCTGTTGGACCGATGTGCCCTTCGTCCACCTGGCAGGACGGCGCTTCGCCCGCCGCAGCGGGGAGACGACCTGGATCAAGGTTTACTCCAACGCGGAACAAGTAGAGTTGATCGTCAACGGCCGCCTGTTTAAGCGGACAGAGGGACGGAGGGTATTCCTGTTCGAGGATGTGCCTTTGACGGATGGGGAGAATGTCATCCGCGCCGTGAGCGGGAGCTGTGTCGATGAGATAACCATCACTCGGGTGGACGAGCCGGAGAAGAGCTACATCTACATCGATCCGAACCCGGGCTTCAACGTGAAGAACTGGTTCACCCCGGGGCAGAGCGAGGAAGATTTGTTTCCCCAGGACAGCTATTCCATTATGGATCGGATGGGGGTGCTGAAGGAAAATGAAAAGGTCTGGTCGCTGCTGGAGGAGATGATCCCCCAGGTGGTGGGCAACCCCCGCGTCAAGGTCAGCACCAACATGACGCTGCTGCGGGCGATCAACTTCATGAGCGGCCAGTTTCAAGAAGAATACATCATTGAACTCAATCGAAAACTCAACGCAATCAGCAAGTAAACGTACCGGCCCCCGCTTGCAGCGCGCTGCGGCGGGGGCGTTTCTGAGAACTGGCTGATCCATCATCCGACCATGACTGTGCACGGAGTTTTTACGGGACATCGGCATCGACCCGGACACGCCGGCAGACGGGCTGAGGAAAATCCAGGCCGGAAGAGGCGGGGACGGCCCGTCTGGCCCATATGCGGCAGGGGTATGGACTGGATGGAGTTGGGCAGCAAGCCCAAGGCGCATAGCGGCATAGAAAACCGCCTGGATAAGATGATCCATGCCTGTGTAGAGCGGGAGTGGGAGGCGATGATGTGGGAGATGGAGTGAATTTTGCGGGTACAGAATGGGAAAGAGGTGCGGAAAGCAACTTTGAAGATTGGAAAATACATTGAAACGGATCGCGGTTTTTACCGGCAGCTGCTGGCGATGGCGCTGCCGCTGGCGGCACAGAACATTATCACGATGGGCGTCAACCTGGTGGACAATATGATGGTTGGCGCGCTGCCCGATGCGGAAACGGCCATGAGCGCCACCATGCTGGCCAACCAGTACATCGCCCTGTTCCAGTTCTGCATTATGGGCATCAGCATGGGCTCCTCTGTCCTCACGGCCCGGTTCTGGGGGGCCGGGGACAGCAAGGCGCTGAAGCAGACCATCACCATCGCCCTGCGGATCGCGCTGACACTCTCGGTGGCGGTAGCGGTGATCACCGGATGCTTTGCCACTCCCATTATGGGCCTGTACAGCAAGGAGCTGTCGGTGATCACCAGCGGCGCGCGCTACCTGTGCTGGTCGCTGCTGACTTTTCTGCTGACTGGGCTGGCTACGGTGTGCACCAATGTGCTGCGCAGCGTGGGACTGACCAAAATCCCGTTTTTCGCCTCGCTGGCAGCATTTTCCCTGAACATCGGTGCTAACTATGTGTTCATTTTTGGAAAGTTTGGCTTCCCCGCCATGGGGGTTGCCGGCGCGGCGCTGGGTACGGTGGTGGCCCGGGTGCTGGAGACAGGCATCATCTGTGGGTATTTTTTTGTTCGGGACACCCATATCCGTTACAGGGCGGCGGACATATTCGGGCAGTGCCGGAGCCTGGTGGGGGAATACCTGCGCATTTCTCTGCCGGTGCTGGTGAGCGACGGCCTGCTGGGGGTGGGCGACAACGTGTTGGCGATTATTATGGGCCACATCGGGCAGCAGTTCACCTCGGCGGTGTCCATCACCAACACCACCCAGCGGGTGAGCACGATTTTTATCAGCTCCATCTCCTTTGCCAGCTGCTTCATGATCGGGCAGGTGCTGGGGGAGGGGAAGCTGGATCGGGTTAAAAAGCAGGGGTACACCTTCTGCGTGCTGGGCGTGATTATCGGCCTGCTTGCCGCCGGGGTTATCCAGCTGCTGAGCGAACCGGTCATCAGCGTCTATAATATCACGGAAGGAACCAAGGAAATTACCCGGGCCATGATGTCCGCCATCAGTATCATTGTGGTGTTCCGTTCCGTCAACTCCATCCTCACCAAAGGCGTGCTCCGGGGCGGAGGCGATACCCGTTTCCTCATGGTGGCTGATGTGCTGTTTTTGTGGATTGTCGCGGTGCCGCTGGGATACCTGGCCGGCCTGGTGTGGGGGCTGCCGGCCTTCTGGGTCTACTTCTGCTTGTATATCGACCAGGTTATCAAGGCGGTGTGGTGCGTGTTCCGTCTGCGCAGCGGGAAATGGATCAAAAAGATCCACGGTACAATGCCGGAAAAGGAGCCCGGACAGCGGGGAAATGGATCAATTCGGGAGGGATGTCAGCGCCGATGATAAAATGAAAGAAAACGCCGAGGAAAAAATGTAATTTT
>CAJTVM010000007.1 GCA_910579595.1 uncultured Oscillospiraceae bacterium | reverse complement strand
TGCCCTGATCCGCCAGCTCCTCAGGGGTGAGCTGGGCGTGGGTGGTGGTGGCCGGATGGATCACCAGGGATTTCACGTCCGCCACGTTGGCCAGCAGGGAGAAGATCTCCAGGTTGTCGATAAACTTGTGGGCCGCTTCCTGCCCGCCCTTGATCTCAACGGTGAAGATGGACGCGCCACCGTTGGGGAAATACTTCTCATACAGGGCATGATCCGGGTGGTCGGGCAGAGAGGGATGGTTCACCTTGTCCACCTTGGGGTGCTTGGACAGGAACTCCACCACCTTTTTGGTGTTTTCGGCGTGGCGCTCCAGCCGCAGGGACAGGGTCTCCACCCCCTGGAGCAGCAAAAACGCGTTGAAGGGGGAAATGGCCGCGCCCATATCCCGGAGCAGGATGGCCCGGACATAGGTGACAAAGGCGGCAGGCCCGGCGGCGTCCACAAAGCACACGCCATGGTAGCTGGGGTTGGGTTCGGCAACGGCGGGGAACTTGCCGGAGGCCTTCCAGTCGAAGGTGCCGCCGTCCACGATGATGCCGCCCAGGGTGGTGCCGTGGCCACCCATGAACTTGGTGGCGGAGTGGACCACAATGTCCGCGCCGTGCTCAATGGGCCGGATCAGGTAGGGGGTGCCGAAGGTGTTGTCAATCACCAGAGGCAGGTTGTGCTTATGGGCGATTGCGGCAATGGCATCGATGTCGGGGATGTCGGAGTTGGGGTTGCCCAGCGTTTCCAGATAGACCGCCTTGGTGTTGGGCCTGATGGCCCCCTCCACCTCATCCAGGCTGTGGGCGTCCACAAAGGTAGTGGTAACGCCAAAGTTCGACAGGGTGTGTGCCAGCAGGTTATAGGTTCCGCCGTAGATGGTCTTTTGGGCCACAATGTGATCCCCTGCCTGGGCCAGGGCCTGGATGGTGTAGGTAATAGCCGCAGCGCCGGAGGCGGTGGCCAGCGCCGCGCTGCCGCCCTCCAAGGCGGCAACGCGCTTTTCCAGCACCTCCTGGGTGGGGTTGGTAAGCCGTCCGTAGATGTTGCCCGCTTTCGACAGGTCAAACCGGGCGGTGGCGTCGGCGCAGTCCTGGAACACGTAGGACGTGGTCTGGTAAATGGGGACGGCCCGGGCATCGGTGGCGGGGTCGGGCTGCTCCTGCCCAACATGGAGCTGGAGGGTTTCAAATTTATAATTGCTCATGGCTGGCACCTCTTAATTTTGTATTGCGGCCTCTCGCCCGCGTTAAACCTATCTGCTCAATTGGTTTGTTGGGATTATACTCCCGGCGGCTGGATTTGTCAACTGTTTTGCGCGGGGTTTTGGGCGTTGATTTTCCCAGCGGTTTCCCGTATAATTGTATATCAATTCAACACCCCAAGGAGCTGTTCAGCTATGCCAATCAAAATCCCAAACCGCCTGCCCGCCACCCGGACCCTCCAGCAGGAAAACATCTTCGTCATGACGGAAAACCGGGCCATGACGCAGGACATCCGTCCCCTGCAGATCCTGCTGCTCAACCTGATGCCCACCAAGGTGGACACGGAAACCCAGCTGGCCCGGGTGCTGGGCAATACGCCGCTGCAAATCGAGCTGGAGCTCATCGCCCCCGCCGGACACGTCTCCCGGAACACCTCCCAGGAACATATGCTGTCCTTCTACAAGAGCTTCGACGAGGTAAAGGATCTCACCTTCGACGGCCTGGTCATCACCGGCGCGCCGGTGGAGCACCTCCCCTTTGAGGAGGTGGACTACTGGCCCGAGCTGTGCCGGATCATGGAATGGAGCAAAACCCATGTCCATTCCACCCTCCACATCTGCTGGGGGGCCCAGGCGGGATTGTACTATCACTACGGCATCCCCAAACGCCCCCTCCCCCAGAAGCTGTTCGGTGTATTCCGCCACCAGGTGGAGGATCCCAATTTCATCCTGTTTCGGGGCTTTGATGACCAGTTCTGGGTGCCCCACTCCCGGAACACCACCGTAGACCGCTCGGACATCGAGGCGGTGCCGGGGTTAAAGGTGCTGGCGGATTCCGATGAGGCGGGGGTGTACGCCGTGAAGACCCCCCAGGGGCGGCAGGTATTCCTCATGGGCCACGCGGAGTACGACAGAGACACCCTGAACAAGGAGTATTTGCGGGACGTGGCGGCGGGGGTGGATATCCAGATCCCCCGGCACTACTTCCCCGGAGACGACCCCAGTAAGGCCCCGGTGGTGCGCTGGCGCTCCTGCGCCCATCTGCTGTATAACAACTGGCTGAACTACTGCGTATACCAGACGGTGCCCTATGATATCCGGGACATCCAGCGGGGCGTGCGCACCGAAGGCGGGGACGGAAAATGAGGCCGGACGTCAGCGAGGCCCTGCGCTACCTGGGCATACCCCATCCCACCGGGGAGCTGCGCCGGGAGGCAGAGGGGCTGGCGGACGAGCTGGCCAGCCAACTCCAGCCTCGGTACTTCTATCGGATATTCGACATCGAACATCTGCCGGACAGCGTCCTTTTACCGGGAGCAGGGTTGAAGCTGACCGGATCCGCCGCCCATAAAATGCTGGCAAGCTGTGATAAAGCGGTGCTGTTAGCCTGCACCATGGGGGCCCGGTTCGATGGGATGCTGCTATCCCTCCAGGCCCGGGACATGGCCAAAGCCGTGATCTATGACGCCCTGGGCAGCGCCTTCGTGGAGGCGGGCTGCGATGCCGCCGAACAGGAGATCGCCGCCCGGTTTCCCGAGCTGTACCTCACCGACCGGTTCAGCCCCGGCTATGGCGGCCTGCCCCTGGAAATCCAGCCCGCGCTGTGCGCCGCGCTGGATGTGGGACGGCGCTTAGGCGTCACTGTCACCCCAAGCCTGCTGATGAACCCGGTGAAATCGGTGACGGCTGTTATCGGCCTGGCCCACACGCCCCAGCCCGCCCGCATCCGGGGGTGCGCATACTGCAATTTACGAGAAACCTGCCAATTCCGCAAGGAGGGAAAAACCTGTGGAGCTTGATTTTTTATACGATGGAATCGTGATTCTGGACGGCGCTATGGGCACCGTTTTACAGCAGAGGGGCCTGCCCCCCGGCGGCAAGCCGGACCTGCTCAACCTCACCGGCCCGGACCTGCTGTACGCTATCTACCGGGAGTATATCGAGGCTGGCAGCCAGATCATCTGCGCCAACACCTTTGGGGCCAGCGCGCCCAAGCTGGCGGGCGCCGGACACACCCCGGACGAGGTGATCTCCGCCGCCATTGCTATTGCCAAACGGGCCGCCGCTGGGACGGAAGTGAAGGTGTCGCTGGACATGGGACCTTTGGGCGAGCTGCTGGAGCCTATGGGAAGCCTCACCTTTGAGCGGGCCTACGAGCTGTTCCGGGAGGTGGCCGTGGCCGGAGAACGGGCCGGGGCGGATCTGGTGTCCATCGAGACCATGACCGACCTCTACGAGACGAAAGCCGCCCTGCTGGCGGTGAAGGAGAGCACCCGCCTGCCCGTATTTGTCACCATGTCCTTCGAGGAGGACGGGCGCACCTTCACCGGCTGTACCATCGCCTCCATGGCCCGGACGCTGGAGGGCCTGGGGGCGGACGCTATCGGCCTGAACTGCTCCCTGGGGCCGGACAAGCTGGCCCCCATGCTCAAGGAGTTGTGCGAAAACACCCGCCTGCCCGTGATTGCCAAACCCAACGCGGGCCTGCCCGACCCGGTGGACGGCCACTACGACATGGGGCCTGAGGAGTTTGCCGCCGCCCTCCTGCCCTGCTGGGAGGCTGGGGTGACCATTTTCGGCGGCTGCTGCGGCACCTCGCCGGAGTATATCAAGCGTCTTTGCGCTGTTATGAAGGACAAGAGGCCCGCCCCCCGGATATATGAAAGCCGCTCCTTCGTGTGCACCCCCGCCTTCCCCACCAAGCTCACCGGTGTGCGGGTGATTGGCGAACGGGTGAACCCCACAGGTAAAAAACGGCTCCAGCAGGCGCTGCTGGAGGACGACCTGGACTATATCCTGGACGTAGCTGTCCAGCAGGAGGAGGCCGGGGCGGATATCTTGGATGTCAACGTGGGCTTCCCCGGGGTGGACGAGGTTTCCATGCTCCCCCGGGTGGTGAAGAAGCTGCAAAGCGCCGTGTCCCTGCCCCTTCAGCTGGATTCCTCCAACCCGGACGCGCTGGAAGCGGGGCTGCGGGTATACAACGGCAAGGCGGCTGTGAACTCTGTCAATGGGGATCCAGAGGTGCTGGAGCGCATCCTGCCCATTGTGAAAAAGTACGGCGCGTCGGTGGTGGGGCTGACGCTGGACAAAGACGGCATCCCCCAAACGGCGGAGGGCCGGGTGTCCATCGCCCGCCGGATTCTGGACGCGGCGCTGTCGTACGGCATCCCGGCGGAAGACGTGTGGATCGACTGCCTCACCCTCACCGTGTCCGCCCAGCAGGAGCAGGCCCGGGAAACGCTGAAGGCCCTGCGCACCGTCCGGGAGGGGCTGGGCCTGCAAACGGTGCTGGGCGTGTCCAACATCTCCTTCGGCCTGCCTAACCGGGGCCTCATCACCCAGAACTTCCTCGTCCAGGCCATGGCCGCGGGGCTGACCCTGCCCATCATCAACCCCAACCAGAGGGAGATGATGGACGCGGTGGCCGCGTTCAAGGTGCTGTCCGGGGAGGACGGGCAGTGCCGCGCCTATGTAGACCGGTTTGCGGGGGAGGCGCCCGCCCCCTCCCCCGCTGTAGGTACGAAGCAGGACATGACCCTGGAGGACGCCATTCTCAAGGGCTTGAAATCGGACGCGGGGCGGCTGGCCAAGCTGGCGTTAGCAGCAGAAAATGAGCTTTCCATCGTGGAGCGCCACCTGATCCCCGCCCTGGACAAGGTGGGCGAGGGCTACGAGGCGGGGAAAATTTTCCTGCCCCAGCTGCTCAGCGCCGCCCAGGCCGCCCAGGCGGTGTTTGAGGTCATCCGCGCCTCCATCGCGGAAACCGGCGGCGAAAACATGAAAAAAGGCCGGATCATCGTGGCCACCGTCCAGGGGGACATCCACGACATCGGCAAGAACATTGTGAAAACCGTGCTGGAAAATTACGGCTACGATGTCATTGACCTCGGCCGGGACGTGCCAACCGAAACGGTGGTGCGGGCTGTGCGGGAGCGCCACGTCCGGCTGGTGGGGCTGTCCGCCCTGATGACCACCACTCTGCCCGCCATGGAGGAAACCGCCCGGCAGCTCAAGTCCCTGCCCGAACCGCCGGTGGTGTGGGTGGGCGGCGCGGTGGTAACCCCGGAGTACGCCCGGAGCATTGGCGCGGACCACTACGCAAAAGACGCCAAGCAGTCGGTGGAGATCGCAAAGAAGGTGCTGGGATGACAGATATCCGCACGTTTGTCAAGGAAAACGGCCCTCTGCTGTTTGACGGGGCCATGGGGACCTGTTTCGCAGCCCTGCCGGGGCGGGCCGAGCAGCGGTGCGAGCTGGCCAATCTCACCGATCCCGGCGAGATCGCCAACCTCCATCGGGCATACCTGGACGCGGGCTGCCGCGCCATCAAAACCAACACCTTCACCGCCGGGGTGGATCTGGCCCAGGGCCGGGGGGAGCTGGCGGCGCAGATCATCGCCGCCGCCTGCCGCGTTGCCAGGGACTGCGCCGAACCCTGTGGCGCCTATGTATTCGCCGATCTCGGGCCCGCGCCGGAGGGGGCGGAGCTGAGCCGGGGGGAGGCTTACTGCCGCCAAGCCGACCTGTTCCTGGCCCAGGGGGTGCGCTGCTTCCTGCTGGAAACCCAGCCCACCGACGCCGGCGCGGCCCAGCTGGCGGAGCATTTGAAGGAACGCTGTCCAGACGCTTACCTGATCGTCTCTTTCGCCGTGGCATTTGACGGGGCCACCCGGGAGGGATTTTCCGGCGAGGCGCTGTTCCGCCGCACCGCCGCCCTGCAATCGGTAGACGCGGTGGGCTTCAACTGCGTGTCCGGCCCCCACCATCTGCTGGAGTATATTCGCGGCTTGGATTTGACCATACTGGGGGACAAAGCCCTGTCCGTCATGCCCAACGCCGGATATCCCACCGTGCTGGGGCGGCGGACGGCCTACCAGGGCACGCCGGACTATTTCGGGGGCAAGCTGGCCCAGATCGCCCAGGCCGGTGCGGCGATTGTGGGCGGCTGCTGCGGCACCACCCCGGAACACATTGCCCACGCCGCCAGGGCGTTGGCGGCGCTGCCCCGCACCGCCCCCGTGCCATCCCCCGTCCGGGCACAGCCCGTCCGCCCCAACCCCCGCGTCAACACCCTGGCGGACAAGCTGGACGCGGGCCGGCGGGTGATCGCCGTGGAGCTGGATCCCCCGGCGGATGACGACATCACCTTTTTCCTGGACGGGGTGCGGACGCTCCATACCGCTGGGGCGGACGCCATCACCATCGCCGACTGCCCCATTGGCCGTCCCCGGGCGGACAGCAGCCTGCTGGCTTGCAAAATCAAGCGGGAGCTGGGGGCGGAACCCCTGCCCCACCTCACCTGCCGGGATCGGAACCTGAACGCCACCAAGGCGCTGCTGCTGGGGCTGAGCATGGAGGAGGTTCACAATGTGCTGCTGGTCACCGGCGACCCCATCCCCTCCCAGGATCGGGACGCGGTAAAAAGCGTGTACAATTTCAACTCCCGGAAGCTGGCCCGGTACGTCAGCGGCCTCAATGGCACGGTATTCCGCACCCCCTTCCGCATTTTCGGGGCGCTAAACGTCAACGCCGCCAACTTTGGCGTCCAGCTCCGGCTGGCGCTGGAAAAGGAGGACAACGGCGTGTCCGGCTTCCTCACCCAGCCTGTGCTGTCCCAGGAGGCGCTGGACAATTTGAAGCTGGCCCGGGAAACCCTCAAGGGCAAAATCTTAGGGGGCATCTACCCGGTGGTCAGCCACAAAAACGCCTGCTTCCTCAACAACGAGATCGCCGGAATGGCCATCAGTCCGGAGATCATCGCGCTGTACGAGGGCAAGGACCGGGAGGCCGCAGAGGAGCTGGCCGTCCGCATTTCCGCCCGGATTGCCCAGGAAATCACCCCCTATACCGATGGTCTGTATCTCATGACCCCCTTCCGGCGGGTGGCCCTGATGCTGCGGATTTTGGAACGGCTGAATCAATCTTGACAGGAGGACGCGCCATGCTGGACTTTTCTAAAACCCTGCGGCCTGACGAGCCGCTGATCCACCCCACCTGCACGGTAAAAAACTGCACCTTCGGCGCCTATGTGGAGCTGGGGGATCACTGCATCGCGGAGGAAACGGTTTTTGGGGATTACACCTACCTGTTCGGCTCCAACGATGTGATTTTCACCACCCTGGGCAAATTCAACTCCATCGCCACCGGGGTGCGCATCAATCCTGTCAACCACCCCATGCGGGAACGGGCGGCCGCCCACCACCTCACCTACCGGGCGGCCCACTACGGCCTGGGGGAGGACGACCCCACCATCATCGGCTGGCGGCGCTCCCGCCCGGTATCCACCGGGAACGACGTGTGGATCGGCCACAACGCGGTGATCATGGGCGGCGTCACGTTAGGGGACGGCGCGGTGGTAGGCGCGGGGGCGGTGGTCACCCACGATGCGGCCCCCTACGAAATCGTGGGCGGCGTGCCCGCCCGGCATATGGGCTGGCGATACGATGAGGATACCATTACCGCCCTGCTGCGTATCCGCTGGTGGGACTGGAGCCACGAGCAGCTAAAGGAACGGCTTGCCGATCTCAGCGATGTGCCGTCTTTTATCAGTAAATACTGAGAAACAGCGATTCCCCCGCCAAAGGCGGGGGAATCGCTGTTTTTAAATTCCAACCGCGAGGCACACGCCACGCACAAAAAAGGCGATGATCCAGGCCACTACGCACTGCCAGACCACCACGCCCACCGCCCAGCGGCCCCCCAGCTCCCGCCGGATGGCGGCGATAGAGGCCACGCAGGGGGTGTACAGCAGGGAAAACACCAGCATCGTTGCGGCGGAAACCGGGGCCAGCGCCGTCTGGATGCCGCCAGCAAACAGGATCTCCATGGTGGACACCACGCTCTCCTTGGCCATAAAGCCGCTGATGAGGGAGGTCACAATCCGCCAGTCCCCCAAACCCAGGGGGGTGAGCAGCGGGGCAATCCAGCCGCCCGCGATGGCCATCAGGCTCTGGGCGGGGTCCTCCGCCACATTCAGATAGGGATCAAAGCTCTGGAGGAACCAGACCACGATGGTGGCCAGCAGGATGATGGTGAACGCCTTGTTCAGAAAATCCTTGGCCTTTTCCCACAGAAGCTGCGCCACGTTTTTCGCTCCCGGCAGGCGGTAGTTGGGCAGCTCCATGACAAAGGGGACAGCCTCCCCCTTGAACAGCGTCTCCTTAAAGAGCAGGGCCACCACAATGGCGGTGACAATGCCCAGCAGGTACAACCCCGTCATGATAAATCCCCCATTGCCGGGGAAGAAGGCGCTGACGAAGAAGCCGTAAATGGGCAGCTTCGCCGTGCAGCTCATAAAGGGGGTCAGCAGGATGGTCATTTTGCGATCCCGCCTGCTGGGCAGGGTGCGTGTGGCCATCACCGCGGGCACCGTGCAGCCAAAGCCGATGAGCATGGGCACGATGCTTCGCCCGGACAGGCCGATTTTCCGCAGCAGCTTATCCATGAAAAAGGCCACACGGGCCACATACCCGCTGTCCTCCATGATAGACAGGAAGAAAAACAGCGTGACCACGATGGGCAGAAAGCTGAGCACGCTGCCCACGCCGCCGAAAATACCGTCAATCACCAGGCTGTGCAGGGTTTCATTGACATTGGCGGATGCCATCCAGCCGTCCACCCCGGCGGCCAGGGCGTCAATCCCCGCCGCCAGCAGCTCCTGGAGGAACGCGCCGATCACGTTGAAGGTCAGATAGAACACCACCGCCATGATGGCGATGAAGCAGGGAATGGCCGTCCATTTCCCGGTGAGGACCCGGTCGATCCGCTCGGACCGGATGCGCTCCCGGCTCTCCCGGGGCTTCTGCACCGTGCTCTCGCAGACGTACTCGATGAAGTCAAAGCGCATATCGGCGATGGCGGCGCTGCGATCCATACCGCCCTCCCGCTCCATCTGCACCACCATGTGCTCGATGGCATCCTTTTCGTTATCATCCAGGCGGAGCTGCTCCACGATCAGCGTATCACCCTCAATGACCTTGGTGGCGGAAAACCGCAGGGGCAGGCCCGCCCGCTGGGCATGATCCTCCAGGATGTGCTCCACCGCGTGGATGGCCCGGTGGATGGCCCCGCCGTGGTCATCCTTGCTGCAAAAATCCTGCTTTCGGGGCCGCTCCTGGTATTTGGCGATGTGAAGCGCGTGGTCAATCAGCTCCCGCACGCCCTCATTTTTGGCGGCGGAAATGGGCACCACCGGCACCCCCAGCATGGCCTCCATCCCGTTGATGTCAATGGAGCCGTTGTTGCCCGTCACCTCGTCCATCATGTTCAGGGCCACCACCATGGGGATGTTCATCTCCAGCAGCTGCATGGTCAGGTACAGGTTGCGCTCAATATTGGTGGCGTCCACAATGTTGATGATGGCGCGGGGCTTTTCCCCCAGGACGAAATTCCGGGAAACGATCTCTTCGCTGCTGTAAGGGGACATGGAGTAGATCCCCGGCAGATCGGTGACCAAAGTTCCGGGGTGGCCCTTGATGGGGCCGTCCTTCCGATCCACGGTGACGCCGGGAAAATTGCCTACGTGCTGGTTGGAGCCGGTGAGCTGGTTGAACAGGGTGGTCTTGCCGCAGTTCTGGTTGCCCACCAGGGCATAAGTAAGCACAGTCCCCTCGGGCAGGGGCTCGCCGTCTCCCTTGGCATGGTACTTCCCGTCCTCGCCCAGGCCGGGGTGGGCGGTGTGGTAAAACCGATCCACATGGCTGTGCTGGTTGGCCCGCGCCTGGATGGGACGTACGGTGATCTGATCCGCGTCCGCCAGCCGGAGGGTCAGCTCATAGCCATGGATTTGCAGCTCCATGGGATCCCCCATGGGGGCAAACTTCACCACCGTGACCTCCGCCCCTGGGATCACACCCATGTCCAGAAAATGCTGCCGGAGCGCACCCTCGCCGCCCACGGAGATGATGGCGGCACTCTCCCCGGCTTTCAGATGTCTCAAGGTTTGTTCCATAAATGCACCCTCTCCTGTCAAAAAACCTCTCAGCGCTAACCGCCCTGGATGGTGACCCGCTGTCCGCTGGGCGTTCGGTAGGTAAAGCTCATGCCCGGATAGAGCTTGATCACGCTTGCCCGCACACCGTTGACCCGCAGTTCAAAATGGAGGTGGCTGCCAAAGCTGTTGCCGGTGTTGCCCACGTAGCCGATGAGCTGCCCCTTGCTCACCGTCTGACCCTCGCTGACCACAGGCGCCTGACACTGGTGGGCGTACAGGGTGACATAGCCAGTGCCGTGGTTGATGGTGCAGTAATAGCCGTAGGATGACACATAGGGATTTCGCTGCACCAATGTCACCACCCCGTCCTGTGCCGCGTAAATGGGCGTGCTGGTGGGGGCGGGTATGTCGGTGCCGGTATGGTTGTCCATCTGGCCGTAAAGGTTCCGCCACCCGAACAGGGAGGACAGCCCGTACCGGCCCGGGAGGGGCCAGTACCAGCTGCCGGTGGTGACGTTGGCGGCGTTATTCTGGTTTTGGAGCGCGGCAATCTGTTCGGCGAATTTTTGCTCGGCCTCCTTCAGATCCCGGCTGAGCTGGGCCTCGCTGTCCGCCAGCTTCCGCGCCTCCGCCGCAAATTCGCTCTCGGACGCGGCGATCTGGTTGAGCAGGGCCTGGGCGTCGGCCCGCCGCCGCTCCAGCTCCGCCCTGCGCTCCTCCAGCTCCCGCTGAACCTGGGCCTGGGCGTCCCGGTCCGCCTGGAGATCGGATCGCGCCGCGTCCAGCTCCGCCTGGGTGGCCTCCAGCCGCTGGATGATGCGGTCGGAATAGTTCATGATATCCATCACCAGCGCGGCATAATCCAGCAGATCGGAAAAGCTATCGGCTTCAAACAGGATGGAAAGGTAGGACGTGTTCCCCGTCTCTTCCAGCCACCGCACCTGCTGGTAGAACTCCTGGTACTGCTCCGCCTCCTGCTCCTCCAGCATCTGGATGTTCCGCGTCTGTTCGGCAATCCGGACATCGTACCCGTCCAGGATCTCCTGTCCAACGTTGATCTCCTGCTCTGTGAGCACCACCTGGTTCTGGATCAGCTCCACCTGCTCTTTCGCGGTGGAGAGATCGCTGCGGATGGCCGCCAGCCGCTCCTCCGCCGCCTTTTTCTGGGCCTGGATATCGGCCAACTCGTCTTTGATCCCCTGGATATCGCCCTGGGTGACGCCAGCCTGGGCATAAGCGGTGGATGTGGGCATCGCCACCCACAGCAGCAGTGCCGCCACAAAAAAAGATACCATCCGTCGGATATTTGGATTCATATTCTTCCTCCTGTAAACTGGGTTTCAGCCTTTTTTTATCTTAGCACGATCCATATGAAAATTCAAGACGGCCCCCTCCCGCGCGTTCAATCAAAACGCTCCCTTGCGCCGGTAGTTTCACGACCCGCAGGTTGAAACTGGACGTTGGACATGATATAATCATTTTGACAAACGGGAATTTGGAGGGATAACATGGATAGGCCAATTACAACGCTATTTATGCTTATGTCGGTTGACGGGAAAATCAGCCCTGGAGCAGCTGATAATTTGGATGTCGATAAAGACTTTCCAAAAATCGCAGGGGTGAGCGAGGGCCTGCATCAATATTATGAAATAGAACAGACAACTGACTTATGGTCCCTCAACTCTGGCAGAGTGCAGGAGAAGATGGGTGTCAATGCGAAGAAAGTACCGAATAAGACGCCTATTTCCTTTGTGTTGATTGATAATACTCATTTGACCGAACATGGTATTCGCTATTTCTGCGCCCTATCAAAAGAATTTGTGCTGATCACATCCAATCCAGATCATCCGGCGTTTCAAGTGAATGCGGACAACCTTCATATCATCTGTCAAAGCGAGTTGTCTTTGAAGGATGCACTTGTAAAACTCAAGTTGGAATTTGGCTGTCAGAGGATTACCATACAAAGCGGCGGCACATTAAACGGGCTGTTTCTTCGGGCAAAGCTGTTTGATTATATCGATATTGTTGTTGCTCCTATTTTAATCGGCGGCAAGGACACGTCCACTCTGATTGACGGAAAATCTTTGCTGTCAGAGCGTGAATTATCACAATTGGGCGTGTTGAAATTGCAGGAATGCGTCGTATTGGAGGACTCATACCTTAGATTGCGCTATAAGGTGATCCATTGACAGCTTCCGGCCTGCCGGGCGGTTATCCATGATGGATAACCGCTCATTAAAGGAATAATTTACAGGTATTTATCAACACAAAAAGTAAAAGGAGTCTACTATATAAAAAACAATCAAGCGTTACGTATGGAGGCTGTCTATGGAAAAAATACGCGCACTTCTGCGGGAATACCGGGAAATCATCAGCTACGTGTTCTGGGGCGTCATGACCACCGCCGTCAACTATGCGTCCTACACCCTGCTCACCGAGCTGCTTCACGTACATTATCTCACCAGCACCATCATCGCCTGGACGATCAGCGTGCTGTTCGCCTACTTTGTCAACAAGCTGTTTGTGTTCCAGTCCAGGGGCTGGGGCTGGAACGCCCTGCGGGAGCTGTGGCAGATGGTAGCCTCCCGGCTGTTCTCCCTGGGGCTGGAGATGGCAATCATGTGGTTCTTTGTGGATACGCTGCATTGCAACCATCTGATCATCAAGCTCATGGCCAACGTGGTGGTGGTGATTGTAAACTACGTGCTGAGCAAATGGATCATCTTCAAGCCGAAAAAAAACGAATGACAAAAAAGCGGGGCAGATGCCCCGCTTTTTTCACGGCCGCTGGCCGGGGTTGACGATGGTGCCGTCGGGGTCTACCGCGGGCTGCTGGGGGTTCGGCGCTTTATCGCTCCCGCCAGGGACGGGCCGCTGACCAGGGTTGACAAAGGTGCCGTTGGGATCCACCGCAGGCTGCTGGGGCGTTGTGTCCCCCTCCGTGATATCCGGGCGCGGGGCCAGAGGAATCTTATCCAGCTCATCCAGCTCCACCAGCAGCTTCGCCGTCTCCCCCCGGGTGATGGCCGCCTTGGGGTTCAGCCGCCCGTTGCTGCCCGACACCACGTTCTGCGCCACCAGCGTCTGCACGTAGGGCAGGGCCCAACCGCTCACCTGACCGCTGTCAATAAAGCGGGACAAATCGCAGGGCACCTGGGTTTCCAGGATCCGGCCCAGCATGGTCATGGCCGCCTCCCGGGTCACGTTGTCCTTCACGTTGGCGTACAGCCTTCCGCCGTCGGCGCTGCCCTCAAAGATCTCCAGGGCATACATGGCCTGCACATAGGGGATCTGCCAGCTGGGGATGGAGGCGGCGTCCGCGAAGGGCAGCGTCACATCCTTGTATTTGCTGGTATCCACGTTGAGCAGGCGGGTGATAAAGGTCAGCAGCTCCCCCCGGGTTACCTTGTTGCCGGGCTTGAACATGGCGGTACCATCGGGCTGCTCATAGCCGTTGGTGAGGCCCATATCATGCAGCTGATCCACATAATCCACGCTCCAGTGGCTCGCGATGTCGGTAAAGGCATGGGAGGAACGCACTGTCACCGGGATGGTTACCGTCTTGCCCCCCGCCGTAGCGGAGATATTGCCGCTGGCGCCCTGTTTATCACTCACCGCCTTGAAGCGGCCCGTCTCGTCAATGAGCCCCACGGACGGATCCGCCCTCCAGGTCACATTGTTGTCGCCCATGGCCACAGGCAGGTTTTTCCAGACGCCGGAGGCGGTGAGATCCACCGCATCCCCCGGATCCACCGTCAGCGATGTCACCACCGCGGACGTGTCCTCCCGGCTCACTCGCAGGCTGTCCAGCGTATCCACCACCCGCACGGGCATAGCCCCCGCGCCGCTTGGCCCGGCGGAAACCTGGAATACCCCGGGGAGAATGCAGGAGAACACCGGCCCATCGTCGGTTTCCCGGACGATGCCGCCATCGGAGTTCCACACCGGTACCCTATCGGACATGGGATAGCCCGCAGTATCGTAGAGGGTGGCGCTCACCGGCAGATCCGCCCCCACCAGCGCCACCGTCTTGGGCGCTGTGACATAAGCCCCGCCAAGCTCACCGGTGGGACCTGTGCTGGGGCCTACCAGCAGGATGGTGTTGTTCACCCGCCGCCCTGTCTCAGAGGGCTTATTCTGAATGGCAAAGCTGCCGCTTCCCGGCAGGGTGGCCCCCAGATTGGTGGAGCCGCCGCCGTCCAGGGCCACCGCCGACACGCAGCCCAGCTCCTGGAGCCGCTGGGCCACCTGGCTATAGGTCGCCCCCACGGAGTAACCGCTCTGCCGCCCGTCGATGGTGTAGAACACGGCGGTGCCGTCCGCTTTGACGCCTACGGCGGTATAGGGGTTGGCGGCGGCGGACGAGTTGGGGACGATCTCGCCCCCCCGCAGCAGGGGGTACAGACCGCTGATGCCGTAGGCCGCGTCATCCCACTGCTGGCTGGCGCCGCTCACCGAAATGTTCACCTGCTGTCCCGGCTGCAAGCTCCGGATGCCGTTGGTCAGCCATTCGTTGCCGTCGTGGTATTCCGCGTACAGCATATAGCAGCCCTCGGGGAGATTGCCGTTAAAGCTCACGCCCTCCTGGGCGGTGTCGGCCACCGACACCACCTCCAGGGGCAGTGTGCTGTTCATCTTCATCACGCCCCCCTCCGACGGGCGGAGGATGGCGGACACGTTGGGGGTTCTGCTGTTCACCCGGGAGGAAAAATCCTGGTTATACAAAAACGCCTCGTTGATATAGTTGGTGTGCCGGTAAGCGTTGTATCCCGCCAGACCAGCGGAAAACTCCCCGCCGCCCTCCGGCGTCCAGCTCACCTTTTTCACCACGGGGCTTTCGTCGATGAACACCCCGCCGTCATTGGTAAAGCCCAGCATGGTGTAGTTCTCCACATCCAGGGATCGGACCACCCCATCGGTGACCAGCATCCCCACAATGGTGCCATCAGTATTAAAAAAGCCCCCGTTGATAGCCGCCGCCACCCGGTAGCCCTGGGCCTCCATCTGCGCCGCCGCCGAGGCCACCGAGTTGGTGCTGGCTACGTAGTTCCCGCTGAATACCACCGGCTTTATCTCGCCGCCGGGTGTGTATGTAATGTAATTCTCCGTGCGCAAGTCGTTTCTGGACGACGACCACAGGCTCTGGTTGGTGTATGACACGCCCTCCGCCAGCGGTATGGTCCGCTCCACCAGCTCGGTGCCCAGCGCCCATGAGGCGAAGGCCGTCATCTGTCCCATGCCGAACGCCAGCACAAAGGCCAGCGCCAGCGCCGTCAAACGTCTGCCAGTTTTTTTCATGAGTTCCTCCTTGGTTTTCGCGATGGTTCCGCTTCCGGGGGATGCCCCCACTGTCTATGCCTTGCCGTCCTGCTTGGGAAGCTGACCGCCCCGGATCTTTTCCAGGGTGTTGGCCAGCGTCTCCACCTCCTGGAGCTCCAGCAGCTCGCCGATGAGCCGGTTGGATAGCAGAAAGCCTTTCGGGGTAAAATGCCAGCGCCGGCCCGCGCGCACCGCCCAGCCCCGCTGCTCATACTCCGCCAATTTGACCGCAATGGGATCAAAGTTCATGTAGTATTCCCGGCGGTACTCCCACTCCTCAATGCCGTGGGTGGTGCGCAGGCGCAGCATGAGGTACTCGCTGCCGCGCTCCCGCTGGGGGATCTCGTTCATCTCGTCCAAAATCCGCTCGTCACCCATCACACCCCGGATGTAACGCTCAATATCGCGGACGAAGGAGTACCGGCAGCCCCCGAAGTCGGAGTGGGCCGCCGCGCCGATGCCGATATAGGGCCTGCCCATCCAGTATTTCAGGTTGTGCCTGGACTGGCATCCCGTCTTGGAAAAATTGGACACCTCGTACTGCTCATACCCCGCCTGGGCCAGCCTGTCCACCGTCCACAGATAGCGCTCCGCCTGTTCGTCATCGTCGGGCAGACGCTCGCCCCGGGCCACCCACTGGGCCAGGGGGGTGCCTTCCTCCACCGTCAGGCCGTAGCAGGACAGGTGCTCGGGGTTCATGGTCAGCGCCGCCTCCACCGACTTGCGCCAGCTCTCCCCCGTCTGTCCGGGCAGGCCGTAGATCAGATCCAGGTTCAGGTTCTTAATCTTCGCCGCCCGTGCGGCTTCCACCGCCGCCTCCGTCTGGGCAAAGGAGTGGGGACGGTGGACGCTGATCAACTCATTGTCGCAGGCGGACTGCATCCCCATGGACAGGCGGTTCACCCCCGCGCGGCGCAGATGCCGCAGCGTCTTGAGATCCACACTGTCCGGGTTGGCCTCCAGGGTAATCTCCACATTCTTGGCCAGGTTGAATTTCTTTTTCACTGTGCCCAGCAGCTCCAACAGGCGCTTTTCCCCGTACCAGGTTGGGGTGCCGCCGCCGATGTAGACGCTGTTGATTACCTGCCTTTTCGCCCGGGGGGCCGTCTCCACGATGTGGCGGAGCAGCGCCTTTTGATAGTCATCCATCCGATCGTCCTGCCCCGCAAGGGAGTAAAAATCGCAGTAATCACACTTGCTCCGGCAGAATGGGATATGCAGATAAAGACCCAACGATTTCCCCATAATGGTCCCCCTTTGGCCGCGTCTTAAAGCCGTGCGCGATCCATGGCATTGCGTTTCTGAGTTGTGAGAAATTTATTATACTCCTTTTCACCAAATTATTCAATCCCCCATGTTCCGTCAAAATTCCCCAATCCGATTTTTAAAATTATATTTAACAATTTTAATCTTGACGTTCTGAGGTTATTGAGATATAATCAAAGTAACAGAAAGGCAGGTGCTTGGAATGGAACAAGCAGTTTACCGCAATTCCTATGACAGCGCTCCCCGCCGCCGGGAACGCCCCACGGAAAAGGGCCGGAACCCCTACGACGGTCTGCGGCCCTGGTCGGCCATCACCCACGGGGTGGGGGCCGCGCTTTCCGTTTTGGCTTCGGCGGTGCTTCTCGCCGGGGCGGCGGCTGCCGCGGACATCTGGAAGCTGGTGTCCTTTGCCATCTACGGCCTGTCCATGACGGCCCTTTATACCGCCTCCACCCTTTACCACTGCATCAATACCACGGTGGAAGGGCGCATCGCCCTTCGGAAGCTGGATCACACCTCCATCTACTTCCTCATCGCCGGTTCGTATACTCCGGTTTGCCTCATCGCCCTGCGGGGGCCCTGGGGCTGGTCGCTGTTCGGCGTGATCTGGGCGCTGGCCATCGCAGGGCTGGTGATGAGCATGACCTGGATCAACTGCCCCCGGGCGCTCACCTCCACGATCTATATCGCCATGGGCTGGCTGGCGGTGATCGCCGTATATCCCCTGTGGCAGGCGTTGGGCTTGCGCGGGGTGTTCTGGCTGCTGGCGGGCGGCGTGCTGTACACCGTGGGCGGCGTGCTGTACGCGCTGAAGTGGCCGGGGCGGGACAATCCCCGGTTTGGGTGCCATGAGGTGTTCCACGTCTTCATCGTGCTTGGCTCGGCGGCTCACTTCGTGATGATGTACCAGATTCTGCTGCCGCTATAAATGGAAAAATCCCCGCTCAGAGGTCTGAGCGGGGATTTTTTAAAGCGTCATAGTGATGCCGCCCTCATCGGACAGACCATCTTTCTTAAGCATATTTTCCAGCACTTCCACGTCCGATGTGATGTCCATTGCGTCATCCTGGAACAGCTTGTCGAGCTGCTTTTCAAAGCCGTACACCACCTGATCCATCATGTCCTCAATGCGCTTCTTGGCGGCGGAGATGTTCTCCCCCTCAATACCCTGGGCGTCCAGCTGGGCATAGGCCCGGAGCACCTTCAGGGTGGTAGGCAGGTAGTAATTCAGGAAGGTGCGCAGCTGCCCCTCCTTATTGGGGTGGGACTTCTGATATTTCAGAATTTTTCCGGTGATTTCCTCAATTCTGTTGATTTTTTCGCTCATCACCGCATCCGGGATCTCGTCGTTCACCTGCCGGATTTCCCGGAGGATGTCATCCTCCCGGGCGGCGGCTTCCTGGGCCGTCTCCTCCGGGGACGGCTCCCGCTTTGGCTCGGGGGCGTGGTAGCCCATTTCGGTGAGGTACAGCTTACCCTCCGCCAGATCCAGGTACCCCGTAGGCAGAATGCCCTTGGACAGCATCCGGCGCAGATCCTTGCACAGCTTGTTCACCGAAACGTCGAAGGTCGCCGCCATGTGGGCCAGGGGCACCTCCCGGTTGGCCCCGATGTAGGCGAGATAGTTCATGTAGCGCTCACTGCGGCGGCTCATGCCGATGCCGGAGAACAGCATCGCCAGGCCCCCCGCCAGAAACATCATGCAGGAAAGCACGCCGATAAGCTCCTCATTAAACAGCCCAAATCCTCTAAAGACCGTTTGGAAATACTCCGTAGACACCGCTGCGGTGCCCAGCGCGAAAATAGCGCTCATAACCCCGCCGCCGATGATCAGCCCCTTGCCATCGTCGGAATCTTTTTTGGCCTGCCTCTGCGCCTTCTGCCGCCGGTTTTCAGCCGGATCCCGCACATTCCACCCATCGGGCTGGGCCTTCCGCTCGGCACGTCCGGCCTTGGGCTGGGCCTGCTCCTGCTGGGGCTGGCCATACTGATAGGTATTTTGCTGCTGGGCGCTGCCCGCGTGCTGGCGGCTTTCCCCGCCCTGCTTGGCTTCATCGGCAGCCTGATGGAAAAAGCCTTCCGCTGCCTGTCTGGCCCGATTGGCGGCGTTTTCCGCCTCCCGCTTGTAGCGGTTCTTCTGCTTGGCATCCATGGACGCCAGCTTTCTCACCAGCAATAACACGCCAAGCACCTTCAGCCAGGAAGGGAGGAACAGCAGGATGAACCCGATTCCGATCCACTCGCCCCAGCCGTCATCCTTCCGGGGCGGCTTGCCTGCGCCGGAAGGAGCGCTCCCCCGGCCCGAACCCGAGCCATAGCTGTATTTATAATGATAATTGTAGCCCTGCCCGTTGGGCCCGGAGCTTCGCTGGTCCCCTTTGCCGTCTTGGTCGTAACGGTACGAGTCCGCCATATCCATCCTCCCCTCTCGCAACGCCCCACGCGGGGGCCGCCTGCACAGTACAGGCATTTTCTATTATATACTTTTGCTGCGGCGGTGTAAATAAGAAAAACCTTAATTTTCTTTTGGGATAGAAAAAGTCTGGCCGGAAATTCCGGCCAGACTTTTTACTCTTAACGGACGTTTACGCTGCGCATCTTACACAATGCCCAAAACACCGCTGCAGTACATATACATCGCGGTAGCGGCCTGCCAGCGCGGCGCGGCGTCCTTGGGGGACAGCCTGTTGCCGGAGGCGGACACGATGCCGTTGCCCACGGCCCAGCGCATGGCGGGCAGCGCCCAGACGCCGACCTGGCTGCCGTCCGTGTAGCTGTTCAGGTTGTTCACGCTGCCAGCGGTGGTGCCCCGCTTGAAGTTGACCTGATAACGGTACAGGAAGGTGGCCAGCTCCTGGCGGTTGATGGGACGGTCAGGATAGAAACGGCCATCCTCATAGCCCTGGGCAATATTATTCCTGGTGGCCCAAATCACGGCGTTGTAGTAATCGCTGTTACCGGGCATATCCTTGTACAGGCCCGCGGGGGTCTGGGTCTGAGCGCCGGCCTGACGCCACAGAATCGTCAGGATCTGGGCACGGGTAATGGTGCTGTTGGGGGAGAAAGTGGTGTTGGTGGTACCCTGGATCATGTTCTTCTCGTAGCAGTACTTCACCGCGTTATAGTAGCCGGCATTGGTTGCAACATCGGTGAAGGGCAGGGCGCTGGCCAGGGTGAACACCGGGGTGACATCAACGCGGGTGGCGTTGGCGGGCACGGTGAAGGTGAAAGTGTTGTTGCCGTTGTTGGTCACGGCCACGGCGGCACCGGAGTTGGTCTTGGCAGTGATGGTGCCGGTGTAGCCCTGCTTCGGGGTCAAGGTAACGGTGACCTTCTCGCCGGGCTTGGCGTTGACGTTGTTGCTGGTGATGGCGGCGGTACCGTTGTTGTTGGGATCGCTGTTCACCACAATGCTGGCGGTGGTCACGTTGCCCTTCAGCAGCTGCACGGTGAACTCGTGGCCGGTGCCGGTGACTTTCACCACGTCGGCGCTGGCGTTGGAACCAATAGTGGTGTTGCCCTCGGTCACAACATCAAAGGTGCGGGCCTCGCCGGTGACGCTGATGGAGCCGTTGCCGGTGTAGTTGCTCTTGACGGTGATGGTATCCAAATGAGTCATGAGTTGGGGCAGGGTGTCATCCACGGCGGCCTGGAGGCTGTCATAGTAGCTGGTCGTGTCGGCAGGCGTTGACTGACCGTTCTGGTCAATGGCACCTGCTTTACGAAGCATCTCCACGCTGTGAGGAGTGCTGTTCAGCACGATGGTGCCCAGGCCGGTCTTGCCGGCATGAGTCAGGGTGTAGGTACCGGCATTGATCGGATACACATACGCACCGTCCTGGTGCATATAGGCGTTATTGAAGGTGCTGGGCAGATCGTGGAACTTGATCGTCACGCCCACGTCTCCAGCGGTAGAACCCGTCAGGTTATTGATGAGGGCGGGCAGGGCGCGGCCAGCCTGGGCCAGATAGTTGCCCTTGCCATCGGGAGTGCCCTGGGTGCGATTCTTAAAGATACCCTCGTAGTCGCCGGTGCCCCCGCGCACTTCCACGCGGTAGTAGGGCGTCAGGGTGGCGGTCATCTCGCCGTTATTGTTGTACTTGGTCACGGTCACCAGGAGGTAGGGTACCAGTACCGCAGTGTCGAACCCGGTGGCGCTCAGATCGGCCTCCGTGGGAGTGCCCTTGTTCTTCAAGTTCCACGCGGCGCGCTGGGCCTGAGTGATCCAGTTCTGCACCTGGTTGTTGCTGGTGATGGTGGCCCAGGCGGAGTTCACGGACTGACGCATGGCGGGAGAATGAGTCCAGTCAAAGCGGGCGTTGCTTCCAGTAATCTGCGCGATCAGCTGGTTCTTGGCTTCCTGGGTCATGTTGACGTTCACAACGGCCACGATCTCCACGCTGGTGTTGTCAACCTCCAAGTCGCTGGCGGGCTTGGCCAGACCAGAAACGCTCAGGGTGTAAGTGTTGCTGCCCACCACCACGCTGTTATTGTTCACGGTCACACCAACGGGAATATCAGTAATGCCCAAGCTGCTGAAGGTGGCGGTCTTGTCGCTGGTGTTGTAGGCCACGGGCACCTTGAAGGTCACGGGCTTGCCATTGCTGCCGATGAGGTCGGTAGTAAACAGAACTTCAATGTCCTCATAGGCGCTTTGGCCCACCGCGCCGGACAGCACCACCTGGTTGCCGTTCAGGGTGACCGTTACATCGGGGTTGGAGCCGCTGATCTGCGCATTGGTCAGCTTGCTGACCGCCGCGCCGGTGCTCTGGAGCACCAGCTTGATTGTGTCGGTGGGAACGGAGGCACTCAGGGACTGCTGCTCGTTGATGGGGTAGGTCTTGGCCTCCAGCGCGTTGGTCCAGGAGGTTACAGCGGCACCGTTGATCTTGTCGGGTAGATAGATCGCGGTGGACACGCCATAGGACAACTGGGCAATCGCGTTCCCAGGGCCCGCCTGGGCATCAATGGTAGAGTTATAGAAGCCGATGCGCTTAAGAGCGCCACTGCCATTGCCTTTCCAGCCAATTACACTGAGAATATCATTCTCTTTGGCGGCCGCGCCCGCGTCCGCGATGGCGGTGGCCAGCTCCTTCCTGCCATAGAGCGCCATTATGCCAGAAGCGTTAATATTGCGCTGGAATTGCAGATCGGAACTCAACCAAGCGGCCTCATCAGCGGTCTCGAAGCTCTTTTCAAAGATACCACCCTTGATGCCGCCGCCGGTGTAATTGCCCAAATCGATTTTACCAAAGGTGTTGGAACGGTCGGCTGGCCAGTTATTGCCAATGGTCACGTCCTTGCCGTTGGCATTAGCGCCCAGTTTGATGTCGCCCACGACATGACCGGTGCCGGTCACATTCAAGGTGGTTTTGCCGGCGTTCGCCAGGGCAATGTTGCCAACCTTCGCGCCGGTACCGCTGATGGTCAGGCTGCCCTGATCCACAACGATCTGGTCGTTAACACCGGCAGTGCCGGAGTTAATGGTCACATTGCCGTTGGCAGTCCCGATACTGTTGCTCACCGTGCCCTTCTCGTTCACGGTGATGCTGCCGGCGGTGGTGCTGACAGCGGTAGCATCATTCCGGGAGATGCTTACCACGGTGCCGGAATTGATAGTCACGGGAGAATGGGTCTGGGTTTTGGTGGCGTTTGCGCCCGCGCCCACGACGATCGCACCCAGGTTGGAGGAACCGTCCACGTAGACGCGGCCGCCGGTGCTGATCACGGTGACCGCGCTGCTGCCCCCAACGTCGGTCAGGCTGACGTTGCTGCCGTCGCCGGTGACGGCGATGGCTCCGCCCACGCTGGGCGGGATCACGGGCCTGCCATAGTTGGGCTGCGCCGCCTGGGAGTTGATGGTCAGGGTCTGGGCGGGGTAGGTGGTAGTCGTGGTGCCGTTGGCGGCGGTCACCGTGGTGGTGCCGTTCATGGTAATCCCACCGGTCACCTTGGCGCCGGTGAGGGTCACGTTGTTGCCCCGACCGGAGAGGTTGATGCCGCTAACGCTGGCGCCGGTGACGCGCAGGGTAAGGCCGCTGGCGCTCATGGTGGTGCGGTCATTGACGCTGTGGTAAGCGCCCACATTGCGTTCGATGTTGCTGACGGTACCGGCGTTGCCGCCGTACTGGGTCGCCCAAGTATCCGTGATGGTCACGGAGTTGTAGCGGTTGAGCACGGTGCTCCCGCCGAGATCCAGGTTGTGACCGAACAGGTTGACGGTCAGGCTGCCGGACACGCTGTTGGAGGCAAGATAGGTACTCGCAATCGTCGCGTCCCCCAGCAGGGTAAAGCTGGTGCCCTTCAGGGTACCAACGTTGGAACCAGTGGTGTTCAAATAGCTGGAAATGCTATCATACCAGACGCCGCTGGCGTTGGTGCCGACAACTAAACCGCTCAGAGCGGTGCTGCTGGTCCAGTAGGTCTTGCCGTCGGCGGCCTTATACTGCCAAATCCAGCCGGGGCCGACACCCTGGTTGCTGATATCCAGCCTGGTGTTGTCCTTATAACCGATGTACTGGACGCTGGTCTTGCCGCTTTCGGGCGTGCTGGCATCCGCGTCCGCCGCGAACACGGACATGGGCAACAATGTCAGCGCCATGGCCAGGGCCAAAACGGCTGACAAAAGTCGTTTCTTCATGTTTCTGTTCCTCCTGTTCTGTTTGGAAAGTATGTTTCTGGGCCTCTGGGGCCCCTCTCTTGAAGTCCCCATCCGGGGATGTGGCCGGGCATTCGGCCCTCCTTCCATCGGATTGATTGGCTGACGCCTCCGACGCCACAGTTATACATCAATCATTATACTCTATCGTCAAAATTTTTCAAGGCTTAATGGAAAATTTCCAAAAAAATTCATGGAAGCGCTGGAAGGGGCTGGCGATGTGTGGTATAATGGGGGTATCACAACCGAAAGGGGGCCGGAGAAATGCCAAGCGAGAATGAAATGAAGCGCATGGACTTAGCAATGCTGTACGAACTCCGACTGATCCTCAACGAGAGCGACAAGGAGACTTACACCAAGGCCGAGCTGATGGACCTGCTGGACCAGATCGCCATCACGAAGAAGTAAAGGAGGCGTACCGCGATATCCGGCGAAAACTACCGTATGGATATACGGAAGGCCATGGCGTATGACTTGCTGCGGATTTTCAAGGAAACACCGGACAAGACCTACTGCTATGAGGAGCTGGAAAAGCTGATTGACGCATATATCGCGGGGCTGAAGCAGTGAGCGCGACAAGGGGGCCGGATACCCGGCCCCCTTGTATGCCCAAACGCGTGTTGACCGCCCGGCTTGCCCCAAGCGGTCAACATATATACCCCCGCCGCCGGGTTTTGTCGAGGAGGAACCCCTATGGACACGGATTACAACCAGCTTCTGGACGGCTGCTGCGAGGTGGGCGTTCAGCTCATCCGCTTCGGCGGCGAAATCCAGCGGGCGGAGGACACCATCAGCCGTTTGCTGGCCTCCTACGGCCTGAGGGGGGAGGTGTTCGCGGTGCCCAACTGCATCTGGGCCAGCGCCAAGGCCCCGGACGGCCGTACCTACGCCACCATGCGCCGCGTCCCGGACATCTCCACCGACATCGAGGGCATCGAGCGCTTCAACGATTTATCCCGCCGCCTGTGCGCCGATCCCCCTGCGGATCCGGCCCGGCTGCGCCAGTGCTGCCAGGAGACGCTGGCGGCGATGCGGAGCTACCCGGCGGCGCTGGTGCTGGGCGGGTATTTTGTGGGGGCGTTTTTCTTCGCGCTGTTTTTCTCCGGCGGCTGGGCGGAGGCCGCGGCCGCGGGGCTGGCGGGGCTGGCGTCGGGGGCGGCGCTGGTGCTGCTGAGCCGGATGAAGGCCAACGCGTTCCTCACCACGCTGGCCGCGTCCTTTGTGCTGGGGGCGGCGGCTCACGGCATCCTGGCCCTGGGCGCGCCCATCAACATGGAAGTGACCATCGCGGGCGGGCTGATGGTGCTGGTGCCCGGCCTGGTGTTCACCAGCTTCATGCGCGATCTGCTCACCGGGGATATGCTGGCGGGGCTGGCAACCTTTGCCCGGGCGGTGCTGTCGGCGGGGGCCATCGCCCTGGGCACCGTGGCGGCTATGGCGCTGTTCCAGGCCCTCACCGACCGGCCCGGGACGGTGTGGACGGTGAGCTATATCGGGCCGATCTGCTGCGTGTTCGCCTTTCTGGGGTGCCTGGGCTTCTGCCCGTCGTTCAACGTCCAGGGAATGGGGGCGCTGCTGTGCTGCCTGGGCGGCGGGCTAAGCTGGGCGGTCTACCTTACCGTGATCTTCCTGGGCGGGAACAGCTATATCGCCACGCTGCTGGCCGCCGTGCTGGTATCGGTGTACTCGGAGATCATGGCCCGGGTACGCAAGTGCCCCGCCACGTC
Source organism: uncultured Oscillospiraceae bacterium (assembly GCA_910579595.1). Taxonomy (GTDB): domain Bacteria; phylum Bacillota; class Clostridia; order Oscillospirales; family Oscillospiraceae; genus Enterenecus. Next base: position 32,845 of record CAJTVM010000007.1, on the reverse strand, counting down.
CTACCTGACCATTTCCCTGTTCCCGCTGGTGCCGGGACTGACCATTTACCAGGCCATGGACCACGGCATCCGGGGAAATACGGACCTGTTTTGGGAAACCTTCCTGCGCGCCTTCGGCGCCGCCGGGTGCATCGCCCTGGGGCTGCTGGCAGTGACCGCCGTGATGGACATCCGGCGGCACTGGAAACGCTGAGGGGCTGTTACCCTTTTGATCCTGTTTTGTTACTCTTTTGTCCTTGACAGCGGGGGTTGACGGTGCTACCATATTTCGAGTGTCAAAGCAAGTCGAATCAAAGGAGTTCATGCCGCAATGTGTCGAAAAACGCTGTTCCTGACCGCCGCCGCGCTGCTGCTGTCCCTGTCGGTGGGTTGTGGAGGACCTTCCGCCGCCCAAACCGAACCCCCCGCCTCCCCTGATCCCACGGCCACCCCGGCCGCCTCCGCGCCGGAACCCTCTCCGGAGGCGTCCCCGGAACCCACCCCCGAAGCTACGCCGGAGCCCACGCCGGAATCCACCTCCCGCCCAGTATACCAGTTCGGCGTCCCGGTGGAGGAGAGCGAACCGGTAGCGGACGACACCTTTTTTGACAAGGCCGCCTTTCTGGGCGACTCCCGCACCGAAGGCCTCCAGTTGTTCAGCGGGCTGAAGCACGGCACGTTCTACTGGGCCCGGGGCATGAACGTTTTCCTGGCCGGCGGCGACGAGTACAAGGCGTTCCCCGTCAACGGTGAGGACTGCACCCTGATCGGCGCCCTGGAGCAGGGAGATTTCGACTCGATCTATATCATGATCGGCGTCAACGAGCTGGGCGTTGCCGTGGAGAGCTATGAGGCGGGCCTGTCCAAGCTGGTGGACCGGGTAATCGCCGCCCAGCCGGAGGCGGTGGTGTACCTGCAAATCATGCCCCCACTGAACGATGAGATGTGCCGGACCAACGATCTGGCATATTATATCAACAACGAAAACCTTCAAAAGTTCAATGAGGTCATCGTACGGGTGGCCACGGAGAAAAAGGTGGCGCTGCTGAACACCGCCGAGGTGTACACCGGCGAGGACGGGCAGCTGCCCGCAGAGCTGGCCAACGACGGCTGCCACTTCGCGTATGAGGCGTACAGCCTCTGGGCGAACTATATGAGAAACCATGTCATTGACAGGGAACTCTACTTCTACAGCCGGGAAAATTCCTAAAGTCAACCCCCACCTGGACCAGTGCCTGGGCGGGGGTTGACCTTTTTATCCGCCGATGGCGCGGCGTATGTCCGCCTCCACCTGCTTTACTTCAAATTCCAACTCGGCGGCGGGCATCCGCACCGCCCCATGGCCCAGAATGATCATCTGCTCCATCCCGTCGGAGGTGGCCACCCGCACCCGGTGATCCCGGCGCTCCTTCGCCAGGGCGTAGGTGGTTTTTTCGATATACATATCCGCTGTCTCCGCTTCCTTGGTATAGACGATGTAGACATCCCCCGCCCGCTCCACGCTGCCGGGGTTTCCCTTCACCTTATAGGCGTCGAACACCACGATAACCTTGCACTTCTTCCACCCCTGGTAGTTGCGCAGGCGGTCAATGAGCCGCGCCCGGGCCCCGTCCAAATCCTGCCGGGCAATGGAGCGCAGGTTGTCCCAGGCGTAGATGATGTTGTAGCCGTCCACAAGCAGGTAATCGTCCCCGTCCCGGGTTTTCAGCCCCTTCCAGGGCTTGGGCTTGGGGGCCGCGCCAGCCTTAGGGGCGGGCCGGAAGGAATGGGGCTTCATGGGGCCGTAGGCCCGCTCGAAAATGGCCTCCAGCTCCTTGTCCAGCGCCGCCCGGGATTCGTAGCTCATGGGCGGCTCCCGCCGCGCCGGGGCCGCTTCCCGCTGGGCGGGGCGCTCCGCCGGGGGCCGCCAGCCGCTGTCCAGGTGCATATGCTTTCGCACCTCGTCCCAGGGTACGACAAACCCCGAACCGTGGGCGCAGAACACCGATTCCGCCGGGTTGGCCGTGTCTCGATCGGGATCGTAGCCGCTGGCGGCTATCACCTCATCGGCGTTGTGGCAGGGACGGTAGCCCTCCACCGCACAGGAAAAACGCCCCCGTCCCCCGGTGTAGGCCGCCACATCCGTCCAGTAGCCCCCCACCCCGGACACCGGGACGCTGCCGGTGAGGACGGCGGCCTCCCCCGCCGCCTCTGGCGGCTGGAAGTCCGCGCCCATACGCTGCAAATCCGTCATAGCCCGGCCCACATTCCCTGTGGGCACCTCCAGCCGGAAGGAATACCACGGCTCCAGCAGTACGCTTTTGGCGCACATCAGCCCCTGCCGCACCGCCCGGTAGGTGGCCTGGCGGAAGTCGCCCCCCTCGGTGTGCTTTAAGTGGGCGCGGCCCGTCAGCAGGGTGATTTTCATGTCCGTGATGGGCGCGCCCGTCAGCACCCCCACATGGGTTTTCTCCATCAGATGGGTGAGCACCAGCCGCTGCCAATTGCGGTCCAGCACATTTTCCGAGCAGATGGTATCCAGCAGCAGCCCCGTCCCCCGCTCCGCCGGTTCCAGCAGCAAATGCACCTCGGCGTAGTGGCGCAGGGGCTCAAAGTGCCCCACCCCCTCCGCCGGGGCGGCGATGGTCTCCAGGTACACGATGCGCCCGGGACCGAAGGATACCTCTGCCCCAAACCTCCGCTCCATCAGCCGGGACAATACCTCCAGCTGCACCTCCCCCATGAGGTGCACCCGGATCTCGCCCAGAAGCTCGTCCCACTCCACCCGGAGCTGGGGATCCTCCTCCTCCAAAATGCGCAGCTGGCCCAGCAGGGTGTGCACGTCCCCTCCGGCGGGGGGCAGCACTTCATAGGCCAGCACCGGCTCCAGCTGAGGGCCCTCCCAGTCGTCCTCGGCGCCTAAACCCTGACCCGCCTGGGTCCGGCCCAGGCCCGTGACGGCGCACACCGTCCCCGCCGGGGCCTCCTCCGCCGCGGTGAACTTCGCCCCCGAGTACAGCCGCAATTGGGTGGCCTTTTCCTCCCAGTCCGGACCTCTCACGGTATCCCGCACCCGCAAAACCCCGCCCGTGACCTTTAAAAAGGTGAGCCGCTCCCCCCTGTCGTCCCGGGAAATTTTAAACACACGGGCGGAAAATTTTTGCGGCCAGTCCGGCTCCAGAGCGTACCGGGCCAGACCGTCCAGCAGGGCGTCCACCCCCTCCGCCTTCAGGGCCGAGCCGAAAAAGCAGGGGAACAGCCTGCGCTCCACGATGAGGGCAGACAGGTCGGCGTCAGGCAGCGTCCCCGTCTCCAGATAGCGCTCCATCAATTCCTCGCTGCACAGGGCGGCGTGCTCCAGCACGTCCCCCCAATCACCGGAAAAATCCGCGCATCCATCATCCAGCCGCGCCCGCAATTGAGCCATCAGCTTGTCCCGATCCGTGTCCGGCTGATCCATTTTGTTGATAAATAAAAATGTAGGCACCCCGTGGCGCTCCAGCAGCTTCCACAGCGTCTCGGTGTGGCCCTGCACCCCGTCCGCGCCGCTCACCAGCAACACCGCATAGTCCAGCACCTGCACCGCCCGCTCCGCCTCGGCGGAGAAGTCCACATGGCCGGGGGTGTCCAACAGGGTCAGCTCGCAGCCCCCCCAGTTCAGCCGCGCCTGCTTGGAGAAAATGGTGATGCCCCGCTCCCGCTCCTGCTGGTCGGTGTCCAGAAAGGCGTCGCCGTGGTCCACCCGGCCCAGCTTCCGTACCGCGCCGGACAGGTACAGCATGGCCTCGGACAGGGTGGTCTTGCCCGAGTCCACATGGGCCAGCATTCCCACACAAAGGCGCTTACATTGTTTCTTTTCCGGGCTGTCCGCCATTTCGTCACATCCTTTGGGGCCATTGTACCACAAAAATCCCAACAAGTCGATAGCCGCGCAAAAAAGGCCCCGGGAACATATCCCGGGGCCTTTGCCGGATTTGCTTCGTGCCGCTTAGCTTACGCCGCGATATTGCCTCAGCTGAACAGCGCGCCGTTTTCCTCAAACAGCTCCCGCACCTTCTTTTTCAGCAGCCGGTGGGCGGGCCTTTTCAGCCCGGGGTCGGCGGCAACCAGCTCCTGCGCTGCCTCCCGCGCCTCCTTTAACAATTCCATGTCGGCAGCAAAGTCCGCCACCTTCAGCTGGGGCAGGCCGTGCTGGCGCTTGCCGAAGAAGTCGCCGGGGCCGCGAAGCCGCAAATCCTCCTCCGCGATCTGGAAACCGTCGTTGGTGGCGCACAGCGCTTTCAGCCGCTCCCGGGCAGTTTCGCTGCGGCTGGAGGTGACCAGCACGCAGAAGCTCTCGTGCTTCCCCCGGCCCACCCGGCCCCGAAGCTGGTGAAGCTGGCTCAGGCCGAACCGCTCCGCGTTTTCCACAATCATCAGGGATGCGTTGGGCACGTCCACCCCCACCTCGATAACGGTGGTGGACACCAGCACGTCCAGCCCCCCCACGGCAAAGGCGGACATCACCGCCTCCTTTTCCTTGGATTTCAGCTTGCCATGGACGAAGCCCACCCGCAGGTCTGGAAACACCTTCTCCTGCAGCTCCCTGGCATAGGTGGTCACCGCCTTCAAATCCATGGGCGCGGCGGACAGTTCCCCCCACTGGGGCAAGTCGCCGGATTCCTCCACCGATGGGCACACAATATACACCTGCCGGCCCGCCTGAACCTGTTTGCGCACAAAGCCGTACATCCGCTGGCGCTTACCCTCCCCCACGGCAAAGGTAGATACCGGGGTGCGCCCCGGCGGCAGCTCGTCCATGACGGACACGTCCAGGTCGCCATAGATGATCAGGGCCAGCGTCCGGGGGATGGGGGTGGCGGACATGACCAAAACATGGGGCGGGGCGGCCCCGCCCTTTTCCGCCAGTGCGGCGCGCTGGGCCACGCCGAAGCGGTGCTGTTCGTCAGCGATGACCAGCCCCAAATCACGGTACTCCACCCCCTGGGAAAACAGGGCATGGGTTCCCACCACAAGGTCGATCTCCCCCGCCGCCAGCGCTGCCAGCAAGGCTTTTTTTTCCTTCCCCTTCACCGACCCGGTGAGCAGCGCCAAGCGCACCCCGGCGGGGGCCAGCAGCGCCTCCATGGTCCGGGCGTGCTGCTCCGCCAGCAGCTCGGTGGGGGCCATCAGGGCGCACTGCACCCCGTTTTTCGCCGCCGCCCACGCGCCGAAGGCCGCCACCGCCGTCTTGCCCGAGCCTACGTCCCCCTGCACCAGACGGTTCATGGCCTTGCCGGATTGCAGATCGGCGGCGATATCGTCCATAGCGCGGCGCTGGGCGCCCGTGGGGGAGAAGGGCAGCAGGGCGGCAAATTCCTCCGGCTCCCCCGGCAGCACCCGGCCCGCACCCTGGCTTCGACGGTCTTTTAATTGGGCCAGGCCGCAGGTGAGGACAAACAGCTCCTCAAATACCAGCCGCCGCCGCGCGATGGACAGGGCTTCGAAATCGGCGGGGTAGTGGATGTTTTTCCGGGCATACTGGGTCTGGCAGAGCTGGTGGTTTTTGCGCACTTGGGCGGGCAGCGCTTCGGGCAGACCGTCCAGGCACTCGTCCACCGCCCGCCGGGTCAGCCCCGCCAGCAGGTTGTTGGAAATCCCCGCCGTCAGGGGGTAAACCGGCATGATGAGGCCGGTGAACCGGGCCGCGCCCTCCCGCTCGAACACGGGGTTGGTCATCGCAAACAGGTTCCCCTGCCGCTCTACCGTGCCGTAAAACACATAGCTCTCCCCGGCGCGGAGCACCTCCCGGATATAGTCCTGGTTAAAAAAGGTGATGTTCACCACCGCCGTCCCGTCCACCGCCTTCACCTTCACCAGGGTCAGGCCCCGGCGGACATAGCTGATGCGGGGCGTCTCCGCCACCAGGACGGACACACAGCAGGGCCGGTCCGCCGGCGCGTCCCTGAGCGCGCAGCACTCCCGCCGGTCCTCGTACCGCTGGGGAAGGTAATCCAGCAGGTCGCCCATGGTGCCCAAGCCCAGCTTTTCCAGTTTTTTGGCCCTGGCCGGCCCTACCCCCGGCAGCTCGGTCAGCGGGGTCTGTCGTGTCAGCGGCATGGTTTCACCTCCAAACCCGCCGTATCTGCCCCAAGTATAACACAGCGGGGCAATAAATTCAATGCGGCGCAATTTTCTCCCGCCCCTGGTATAAACTGCATTCCCTCCGTCCACAATAAGGCTGGAGGTGTCATTATGAACAACAAACGAACCTGGATCGAAAAGCTCAGCGATTTCATTTCCGGAAAGGGTTTCTATCTTGTGGTACTCATCTGCGTGGCCGCCATCGCCCTGTCCGGCTACTACCTGGTGCAGGGCATGCAGAGCGGGTTGGACGAAACCCTGGACCAGCCCGTGTCCGGCTCCGCCGCCATTGTGGAGCAGCCTTCGGCCAGCCCGGCCCCACGGATGACCGCCCAACCCAGCGCCGCACCCAGCGCGAAGCCCTCTGCAGCGCCCAGCGCCGCGCCGCCGTCCGCGCCCGCCGCCCTCTCCACCGTGCCCCCGTCCGCCGCACCCACCCCTGCCGCCCTGGTCTTTACATGGCCGGTAAACGGCTCCATCATTGCTGATTACTCGGTGGAGGCCCTGGCCTACAGCGAGACGATGGGGGACTGGCGCACCCATGACGGGCTGGATCTGGCCGCGGCCCAGGGCGCCCAGGTCATCGCCACCGCCGACGGCACTGTCTCCGCCATTTTCCAGGACGACTTCATGGGCACCACGGTGAAGATCGACCACGGAAACGGCCTTGTCAGCCAGTATGCCAGCCTGAACGAAACGCCCGCCGTAGCGGTGGGGGATCAGGTCAAAACCGGCACGGTGATCGGCTCGGTGGGCACCACCGCCGTGGCGGAAAACGGCAGGCTGCCCCACCTGCACTTTGCCATGTACCAGGACAACAACCCGGTGGATCCCCACGACTACCTGCCCGAACGGTAATTGCGGAAAAATCCCGGCCCACACAGGGCCGGGATTTTTCACGCTTCTCCATTGTCACGCCGCGCCTGCTCATTGCGCGCCGCTTCACGCTTCCCTTACAGCTGGAGGGAGGGGGCGGAGTAAACCCGGCCCGCCAGCTCGCTGTTGAGCATATACAGGGCCTTGGCGTCGCCGCCGAACAACTCCATCTTGCGGATCAGGCCGGAGGAATTGGCCTCCTCCTCGCCCTGCTCCTTCACAAACCAGTCCAGGAACTGCATGGTGCGGTGATCCTTGGCCTCGCAGGCAGCATCGTAAATGGTATTGATCAGGCTGGTAACATACTGTTCGTGGGCGAGGGCGGCGGTCAGGGGATCCATCAGCTCCTTGAATTCCTTGTCTGGCTTGGCAATGGCCTCCAGCGTCACGTCCTGGTCGTTGTTGTGCAGGTACTTATACATGAGCATGGCGTGGTCCTGCTCCTCCTTAGCCTGGATCTCATACCAGTTGGCAAAGCCGTCCAGCCCCTTGGAACTGTAGAAGTTGGCCATGTCTAAGTACAGGTAGGCGGAGTACAGCTCCTTGTTGATCTGATCGTTCAACAGCCCGGCAACCTTTTTATCCATCATTAGAAAACACTCCTTATCTATATTTTGTGTCCTGCGGCGCTTTCACTGGAAAAGTATATCACGTTTTTTCCCGGTGTCAACCGTTTTCCACCGCCTGGGCCAGCGCTTCCGCCACCCGCCGGGCGATATCATTCATCGCCCCGGCGGACACCTTGCGCACCTGGCGGTCGTAGGTATACAGGCCGTTGGTTTCCCCTTCCACGTCGCTGAGCTGGGTATAAATGCACCCGCACAGTCCGTTGGGGATGGAGGGCAGCACCATATCGTCGTACAGCGCCTGGATGCGCCCGGTGAGCTCCCCCTCGCTGCGTGCCCGCTCGCCGTAGCCGTAATTTTTCCGCCCCTTGTCAACGTGCCCCTCCACCCGGCGGGAGAAGCCGCCGCACTCGCTGAGAAACAGGAATTTCCCCGGCTGGGCGCCCTCCAGCACCCGGCTGCTGAAGTAGATATGCTCGCTCTGGGCGTCGCTCTGGGTCTGGGCGAACCAACCCGACGCGCTGATGAAAAACCGGGATCGGTCGCTCCCTTTCAGCAGGCGGTAGATGCGGTCGGAGTCGTACTGGCCCCAGCCCTCGTTGAAAATTGTCCAGCCCACAATGCAGGGGTGGTTGTAGAGGCGGGCTACGGTGTCCAGACAGTGGCGCTCGAAAAACGCCTTGCGGCTCTCGCTGCCGCCCCGGCCCAGATCGCTGCGCTTTTTGCTCAGGAAGGTGGGGATAACGGTGTCCCGCACGTAGTCATACCCGCCGGAGTTCACCATATCCTGCATCACCAGCATCCCCAGACGATCGCAGGCGTAGTAAAATGCCTCCGGCTCCACTTTGACGTGCTTGCGCAGGGTGTTGAAGCCCAGCTCCTTCATGCGCATCACGTCTTTACCGTACTCCTCCGGGTTCCAGGGAAGAAACAGGCCGTCCTCAAAATATCCCTGGTCCAGCACGCCGTGGAGGAACACCGGCTCCCCGTTGAGGCACAGCCGGGTGTGCCCGCCGATTTCCTTTGTAGTCATGGTGCGCAGGGCAAAATAGCTCTCCACCCGGTCGGCGGGGGTGGTAACCACCAGCGTATATAAGTACGGGTCGTCCAGGGTCCACAGGCGGGGCTCCGGCACATTCAGCCGCACCGGCCCCTCCACCCCCCTGGCGGTGAGGAAGCGTCCCTCCCCCAGCGGCACGCTGACAGAAAACTCCTCGCCGTCCGCCTCCACCTCCACATCGATGCCAGTGAGATCCGGGGTGATGCGCAGGGCGGACACCGCCCCCCTCTGGGGCACGGCCTCCAGCCACACGCCCTGCCAGATGCCGGACACGGAGGTGTACCACATCCCGTGGGGGCGCTTGTGCTGCTTGCCGTAAGGATAATCGTGGGACAGGGTGTCCACCGCCTTCACGTCCAGGTGGTTCTCCCCTGGACGCAGCGCGTTGGTGATATCGGTGGAAAAAGGCAGGTAGCCCCCCTCGTGGCGGGCCACGCTTTTGCCGTTCACCCACACCTCCGCCACCTGGTCCACCGCTCCGAAGTGGAGCAGCACCCGGTACCCTTGGGGGACAAAGCCCCTGGGCAGGGTAAAGACGGTTGCGTACCGCAGCACCTCCCCCACCTCCCCTTTCCAGCCGGACAGGGGAGCCTGGGGCGGCCAGGGCACGCGGATGGGCCGGCCGTTCAGCGTCCAGCCCTGGTTCAAGGGGAAAAAGCTGTCCCGCCGGAGCTGCGGGCGGGGGTAGTACCGGTCCCAGCTGTTATGCGTCATCCTGCTCTCCCTCTTTTCTATTTTTTGAAGTACTGTGCAAGCCTTCCTTTTTTTAGTATTATACCACACGCGGCCCCTGTGAATCAAGGTCGGACAGGGAAAATCCGCCCCGGTCAACCCGGGGCGGATTTGTTCTCACGCCTCCATATGGCGGCCCAGAAACCCGGCCACCGTCTGGGCCAGCTTCAGCTCCACCTCGCCCAGGGCGGGGGCGTCCCCGTCGCTGACAAAGGCCACGCAGCCCAGCACATCCCCCTCGGAGATGATTGGCACGGCGATGAGCACCCGATACTTGTCGCTGCCATCACACAGGGGCAGGGCCTGCTCGGACTGGATGCTCCGGCGCTCCTCCATCGCCTGCTCGATCTGCGGGGAGACGCGCTTGTCCACCACCTCCCGGCGGGGGACGCCTCCGGCGGCAATGACGCTGTCCCGGTCGGTGATGACGGCGGGCAGACCCGCCACCCGGCTGATAGTGTCGCAGAGCTGGGCGGCAAAGTCGGACACGTCGCCCAATTGAGAGTATTTTTTGAAAATGACGCCGCCCTCGCGGTCGGTGTAAATTTCCAAGGGGTCGCCCTCGCGGATACGCATTGTCCGGCGAATTTCCTTGGGAATCACCACCCGGCCCAGGTCGTCGATGCGGCGCACGATCCCGGTTGCTTTCATGGTATTCCTCCTGCGTTCTGCCGTGGCTCCCACGGCATTTTTGTATCGTTCCATTTGTAGTATCCGCAGGATTTGGAAGCGTATTCAAATTCCGCCGCTGGTTTTCTTTGGCAGAACCGACCGCCGGCGGCCATTTCTTGCGGAATCATAATAGTTTCTTGCATTGCGGCGTTTTTATGATTGCTCCGCAAAACATTTTGCAATTCCCCCTGCGGCATTTATCTTGGCGCAAGTCTTGCAAGTTGCGTTTCCCCGTGATATAATAAAACGCTATAAAACTGCGCAAGGATTTGGGAAGCTGCAAAGCATTTTAAGGGCCTAAAACCGTTGCGGCACAACGATTTGAGAAGATCTGAAACAGAAAGGGGCAACGGTGTGTATTTAAAGGCGCTTGAAATTCAGGGCTTCAAGTCCTTCCCCGACAAGACGGTGCTGGCCTTCGGCTCCGATATCACGGCGGTGGTGGGGCCCAACGGATCGGGCAAGTCCAACATCGCCGACGCCATCCGCTGGGTGATGGGGGAGCAGTCCACCCGCACCCTCCGGGGCAGCAAGATGGAGGACGTGATCTTCAACGGCACGGAAAAGCGCAAGGGCCTGGGCTTTGCCGAGGTGACCTTGGTGCTGGACAACACCCAGCGCATATTTCAGATGGAGGAGACGGAAGTGGCGGTCACCCGCCGGTACTACCGTTCCGGGGAGAGCGAATACTACATCAACCGCCGGGCCTGCCGCCTGCGGGACATCAACGAGCTGTTCATGGACACCGGCCTGGGCCGGGAGGGCTACTCCATCATCGGCCAGGGCCGTATTGACGAAATCCTGTCCGTCAAGAGCGCCGACCGCCGGGAGGTCTTTGAGGAGGCGGCGGGCATTTCCCGCTTCCGCCACCGCAAAGAGGAGGCGGAGCGCAGCCTGGCCCGCACCGACGACAATCTGGTGCGCATCAACGACAAGATTGACGAGCTTGAGCTGCAGGTGGAGCCCCTTCGGGCGCAGGCGGAAAAGACGAAAAAATACAACATCCTCCGGGACGAGCTGAAGGGGCTGGAGATCTCCGTCTGGCTGGAGCAGCTGGAGGGTATCCGGGCCAGCAGCGTAAAGCTGCGCTCCGATCTGGACGCCGCCGTCCGCCAGCGGGACGAGGCCCACAATGAGGTAGAGCGGCTGTTCGCCGAGAGCACCAGCCTGGCCGACCAGATGCGGGACAAGGACATCCGGGCGGAGGAGCTGCGGGGGAAGCAGTCCGGCTTGGACGAGCAGGTGTATTCCTGCGAAAACGGCATCACCCTGTTGAAAAACGACATCAAGAACAACAGCGAAAACGCCCAGCGCATCCGTCAGGAGCTGGAGCAGCAAGAGGGCCGCGCCGGATCCCTGTCCGCCCAGATTGACGAGCGCAGGGGACGTTTGGACGAGATCGAGACGGAGCTGTCCGCCTGCCAGGAGCGCATCGACGCACTGGCCCAGCGCACCCGCGAGGTTCTGGGTTCGGCGGGCAGCCTGAATGAGGAGCTGGAGCGCCTTCGGGAGCGGGAGCGGCTGGAGACCGCTTCCGCCGGGGAGGCCCGGGAGCTGCTGTCCGCCCTGGCGGCGGCGGCTCAGGAGCTGTACGACCGGGAGGAACGGCTGGGCCAGGAACTCCAGGAGGAGGAGGACAAAGCGGCCCAGGCCCGGGATGCCCTGGACAGGACCCAAAAGGAGTTGGATAAGGTTTCCGAAGACCGGGACGCCCAACGCAACATCATCAGCGGCTACCAAATGCGCCTGCAGTCCCGCCGGCGCAAGCTGGAGCAGGCCCAGGAAACCCACCGCCGCCTGCAAATGGACGAAAACAACCTGATTTCCCGGATCAAAATGCTCTCTGAGATGGAAAAGCTGTATGAGGGCTACTCCAAAGCGGTAAAGCTGGTGATGGGGGAGGCGGAGCGCGGCGGCCTGCGGGGCATCCGCGGCCCGGTGGCAAGCCTGATCCATGTCCCCGATCGATACGCCGTGGCCATTGAGATCGCTCTGGGCGGCGCCATGCAGAACCTGGTGGTGGAGCGGGACGAGGACGGCAAAAACGCCATCAACTACCTGAAGCGCCGGGACGGGGGCCGGGCCACCTTCCTGCCTATGAACACCGTGCGCCCCGCCGACTTTAGGGATCGCGGCGTGGAGCGGGAGGACGGCTTCGTGGGTACGGGGGACGCCATCATCTCCTTTGATCCCCAGTACGCCAAAATTTTCTCCAATCTGCTGGGCCGGGTGGTCGTCGCCAGCGATATGGATAAGGCCATGGCCATGGCCCGGAAATTCGGCCACCGCTTCCGCATCGTCACCCTGGACGGGCAGGTGCTCAACGCTGGCGGCTCCATGACCGGCGGCTCGGTGTCCCGCTCGGCGGGCATTTTGTCAAGGGCCAACGAGCTGGAACGGCTCAACCAGCAAAAGGACGGCCTTGCCGCCGATTTAAAAACCGCCTCGGACGAGCTGGCAAAGGCCCAGCGGGAGCTCACCGCCGCTCAATACGAGCTGGACGCCGCCACCGCGCAATTGCGTGAGGCGGAGGACGCGGTGCTGAAATACTCCGAGCGGGTGGACAGCGCCCGCACCCAGCTGGCGGACATCGAACTGCGCCGGCAGACCCTGGCCGGGGAACGGCAGCAGGTCCGCCGCCGCATGGGGGAAAATACGGACAATACCGCCCAGGCCAAGGCCCGGATTGAGAAACTGGAGGGTTCCGCCGCCGCCCTGCGTGCGGAGGGGGAGGCCAAGGCCCAGGGCCGCACCGCCCTGCAGGACAAGGTAAACCAGCTCAACGAGGAATCCGCCCAGCACAGCGCCCGCTTGGCAGGGCTGGAGGGCGAGCAGTCTGCCCTGTGCCAGTCCATCGACGAACTGGAACGGCTGCGGGAGGATCTGAGCGGCGACACCGCCAGCCGCACCGCCATGATCGGCGAATTCGAGCAGCAAAACGACTACCTCATGCGCCGTATCCAAGAGGAGGAGGAGCGGCTGCAAAGGCTGAAAGCCGCCAGCCAGGAGGGCAGCGCCGCCATCCGCCGGCTCAACGATGAGAAGCTGGCCCTGGAGGGCCGGCGCAACCAGGCCGACCGGCAGGCCAAGGACAAGAACAACGAGCTGATCACCATGGAGCGGGAGGTATCCTTCCTGGAGCAGAAAAACGCCGCCACCGCCATGGAGGAAAACCAGATTCTGGACAAACTGTGGGAAACCTACGAGCTGTCCCACGAGGCGGCCCGCGCCCAGCGGGTGGGGCTGGAATCGGTACAAAAGGCCCAGAGGCGCATTGGGGAGCTGAAAAAGGCCATCTCCGCCCTGGGCAGCATCAACCCGGACGCGGTGGAGGAATTCAGCCGGATCAACGAGCGGTACACCTACTTTACCGCCCAGCGGGACGACGTGGCCAGGGCCAAGAAGGAGCTCCAGGAGATCATCGCCCAGATCACCGGCGAGATGACCGGCATTTTCCAGGAACAGTTCACCCTGATCAACGAGGGCTTCCAGGGGGCGTTCACCGACCTGTTCGGCGGCGGCAAGGCCAGCCTGGAGCTGGAGGACCCGTCGGACGTGCTCAACTGCGGCATTGAGATCAAGGCCCAGCCCCCCGGCAAGACGGTGCAGAACATGAGCGCTTTGTCCGGCGGCGAGCGGGCGCTCATCGCCATCGCGCTGTATTTTGCTATATTAAAGGTAAGGCCCACCCCTTTCTGCGTCATGGACGAGATCGAGGCGGCGCTGGACGAATCCAACGTGGTGCGCTACGCCCGGTATCTGCGGCGCATCAGTGACAAGACCCAGTTCATCGTCATCACCCACCGCCGGGGCACCATGGAGGAGGCCGACGTGCTCTATGGCGTCACCATGCAGGAGAAAGGCGTCAGCCGGATGCTGACGATCAACCTCAATGAGGTTGAGAAGGAGCTGAACATCAAATGAGTGGATTGGTGGAGAAACGCTGCGGCAACTGTGGCCACGGCATGGAATACGTCAAGACGGAACATATGCAGCTGGGCAAGACCAGCTTTCTCTGGGGCGACTGGCCAAACCTGCTGGCCGGGGCGCTGAACGTGGAGATCTGGAGCTGTCCCAACTGCCGCAAGCTGGACTTTTACTGGAGCGGCCCGTCCGAGGGGGATTTTGAATACCAGGACGAGGACCATATGGCCCAGACTACCTGCCCCACCTGCGGCCATGTCCACGATTTGGACGATCCCAGGTGCCCCCTGTGCGGGGCGAAAAATCCGAATATTTAACAATTAGTGAGGAGACATCCATGGGCTTTTTTGATAAAATAAAAAAGATTGGAATTTTCAACGGTTTCTCCCAGCTGGACGACGACTTCTATGACGAGCTGGAGGAGTCCCTGGTCATGGCGGATTTAGGCGCCGAGACCACCCTGGAGGCGGTGGAGGACCTGAAAAGCCGCTGCAAGGCACAAAAGATCAAGGACATCGAGGGCGCCCGTCAGTGTATGCGGGACATCCTGGCGGAATACCTGTCCATCGGCGATCTGTCGGTGGATATGAGCCGCACCCCCGCCGTGGTGCTGTTCATCGGCGTGAACGGGGTGGGCAAGACCACCTCCATCGGCAAGCTGGCCGCGCGCTGGAAGCGGGAGGGCAAAAAGGTGCTGCTGTGCGCCGGGGACACCTTCCGGGCCGCCGCCGCCGAGCAGCTCACCATCTGGTCCGAGCGGGCCGGGGTGGACATCATCAAGCAGCACGAGGGGGCGGACCCCGCCGCCGTGGTGTACGACGCCCTGGCCGCCGCCAAGGCCCGCCATTCCAATGTGGTGCTGGTGGACACCGCCGGGCGGCTGCAAAACAAGGCAAATCTCATGAACGAGCTGAATAAAATCTCCCGTGTCATTGATCGGGACTGCCCCGATTCCAGCCGGGAAACCCTGCTGGTGCTGGACGCCACCACCGGGCAGAACGGCCTGATCCAGGCCAAGGAGTTCTCCAAGGCGGCGGGGGTGACGGGCATCGTGCTCACCAAGCTGGACGGCACCGCCAAGGGCGGTATTGTCATCGCCATCGCCAAAGAGCTGGGCGTGCCCGTCAAATTCGCCGGGGTGGGCGAGGGCGTGGACGATCTCCAGCCCTTCGACGCCCACGAATTTACTCAGGCGCTGCTGTAAAACGATAGGACAGAAGAATGGAGGCCGACGGTATGAAATTGGTATTGGCCAGCAAGAACCAGAAGAAAATGAAGGAAATGAACGAGATTTTGTCCGGCATGGGGGTGGAGGTGTGCCTCCAGTCCGACGTTGGCATCGACATCGACGTGGAGGAAACGGGGACTACCTTTGAGGAAAACTCCCTGCTGAAAGCCAGGGCCGTCATGGAGGCATCCGGCCTGCCCGCCATCGCCGATGACTCCGGATTGTGCGTGGACGCGCTGAACGGCGCGCCGGGGGTGTACTCCGCCCGGTACGGCGGGGAGGGGCTGGACGATACGGGACGTTACAAGCTGCTGCTGGCCAATATGCCAAGGGGCGCGGCCCGGACGGCCAAATTCGTATCGGTGATCACCTGCTGCTTCCCCAACGGGGACGTGCTCACCGCCCGGGGGGAGTGCCCCGGCACCATCGCCTTCGCACCCATGGGGGAGGGCGGGTTCGGCTACGACCCGGTGTTCTTCCTGCCCAAGCTGAAAAAGACCTTCGCCCAGCTTTTGCCGGAGGAGAAAAACGCCGTCTCCCACCGGGGGCAGGCGCTGGAGGCGTTCCAGCGGAAACTGGAGGACTATTTAAAATAAATAAAGCGGGATTTTTTCCCATGAAGGAGCATTTATGGATCTGACAAGCAAGCAGCGGGCCCAGCTCAGGGCCATGGCCAATGACCTGGACACCATCGTCCACGTGGGCAAGGACGGCGTGGGCGCGAACCTCGTCAAGCAGGCGGACGACGCCCTGGAGGCCCGGGAGCTGATCAAGGGCAAGGTTCTGGAGAACAGCCCCCTGTCCCCCCGGGAGGGGGCGGAGGAGCTGGCCCGGGCCACCCGGAGCCAGGTGGTGCAGGTTATCGGCACGAAGTTCGTTTTGTACAGAGAAACCCACGGCAAGCCCAAGGACAAACGGATCAAACTGGTAAAATAAGCATCCCAAATTTTTGTGAGAGGGTGATCCCGTTGAAAATCGGCATTTACGGCGGCAGCTTCAACCCCCCCCATCTGGGACATCTGGCGGCGGCACACTCGGCAGCGTCCGTGCTGGGCTTGGACAAGCTGGTGTTTGTCCCGGCGGGCACACCCCCCCATAAGGAGCTGCCCCCCGGCACACCCACACGGGAACAGCGGCTGGCTATGACCGCCATTGCCGCCGATCAGCTTCTCATGCCCGCGGTGACGGAGCTGTGGGACACGGAGCTGCACCGGGAGGGCAGGAGCTACACCGCCGACACCTTGGCCGAAGCCGCCCAGCGGTGGCCGGGGGCGGAGCTGTGGCTGCTCATGGGGACGGATATGTTCCTCACCATCCACCGCTGGCGGGAGCCGGAGAAAATCCTGGCGCTGGCGGGTGTGTGCGCCTTTGGCCGCACCGAGGCGGACGGCGAGGCAGTGTTCGCCCCCCAGCGGGACTACCTGTCCAAAACCTACGGCGCGAAAACCACCACCGTCGCCATCCCCGATCTGGTGGACATCTCGTCCACCCGCCTGCGGGAGCTGCTGGCAGCGGGCGGGGGCCGGGATTTTTTGCCGGAAGCGGTGTACGGTTACATTTTGCGGGAAAAACTATATGGGACCCACGCCGATTTGAAGCGTCTCTCCATGGAGGATCTGCGATGCGTGTCCTACTCTATGGTGTACGCCAAGCGGCTGGCCCACATCCGGGGCACCGAGGAGGAGGCGGCAAGGCTTGCGCGCCGCTGGGGCGCGGACGAGGACAGGATGCGCCGGGCGGCTATCCTCCACGACTGCACCAAATACCTCAGCCATGAGGAGCATCTTGCCATCTGCGACCAGTATGGCATTGCCCTGGATCCTCTGGAGCGGGCCACCGACAAACTGCTCCACGCCAAGAGCGGCGCGGCGCTGGCCAAATACGTGTTCGGCCAGGACGATATTTACGACGCTATCCTCTACCATACTACCGCCCGGGCGGGGATGAGCCTGGAGGAAAAGCTGCTGTACATCGCGGACTACATGGAGCCCTGCCGGGATTTCCCGGAGGTGGGGGAGCTGCGCAGGCTGGCCTACACCGATCTGGACAAGGCGGTGGGCATGGGCACGGCGCTGGCCGTCCAGGAGATGCTCCTGCGGGACAAGGAACTCCACCATGACACCCGGGGCGCCTATGAATTATACGGGAAAGGGATTTGAAGCATGAGCGATCACGCCAATAAGCCGGAACAGTACTCGAAACCGGGAAAACGGCTGGAGCACGGCGGCACAGAAAAAAAGAAGCCCCCGCTGAAGCCGGAGGCGGCCAAGGCGAAAAAAAGAGAGCGGTGGATCATGGTCGTTATGATCGTCCTCGCCGTCATCATGGTGCTTGCGGCGGCGGTGGTGCTGCTGTACAACCGCTGGGTCAAGAAGCCCACGCTGCCGCCGGGACCTGGGGATACAAAAGACCCCACCGCCACCCTGGCACCGGGAGAGACAGAATACATCCCGGATATCGACGCTGTCCAGCCTAAAGTAGGCGGAGAACGCAAAAGCAAGGATATCTACACCATCTTCGTGTTTGGCGCGGATGTGGTGTCCGGCAGTACGGACACCATGATGGTGGTGACTTACGATGTGACCAACCAGAAGGCCGCCGTCATGTCCCTTCCCCGGGACACGCTGATCAATGTACGCTGGTCCAGCAAACAGCTGAACTCCGTGTACGGCCTCTACCAGGACAGCGCCGAGGGGATTGAGGCGCTGAAAAGCGAGGTGTCCGAGCTGGTGGGCTTCACCCCGGACTACTACGTGAAGATCGACTGGGAACTGGTAGGCGAGATGGTGGACGCCATCGGGGGTGTCTGGTTTGACAACCCTTACAATATGCGGTACGATGACCCCTATCAAAACCTGTTCATCAACCAGCCCCAGGGTAACCGCAAGCTGACCGGGGATGACGCCATGCAGGTGGTGCGCTGGCGGCACAACGGCACCGATCCCAACACCGGGTATCCCTACCCCGGCGGCGGGGACGGCAGCGACCTGTGCCGCCTCCAGGTGCAGCAGGCATTCCTGAAGGCGGTGCTGAAGCAGACGCTGCAAATCCAGAATGTGGCCAAGATCAGTCAGCTGGCCGACCTGTTCGGCCGGCGGGTGGAGAGCGACCTGTCGGTGGAAAACCTGTTCTGGTTCGGCTCCCAGGCCATTTTCGGCGGGCTGGGGGTCGATGATGTGGAGTTCCTCACCATGCCCAACATCGGCGTATACCAGGGCGCGTATAAAAACCGGGTATACCCCGACCAGGAAAATCTGCTTACCATCATCAACGAAAAGCTCAACCCCTATGTGGAGGAGGTTACCATCAGGCAGCTGGATCTCATCCGGGTGAGCGCGGACGGCAATTCCCTGTCCTCCAGCACCGGCGTGCTGGCCGACCCCAGCGCGGGCTACCGCCCGGCGTCGGCCAACCCCAGCCCGAGGCCCAGCGCCAGGCCCAGCGCCAGCACCCCGCCCCACAGCCAGCCCCCGGAGAGCGATCCACCCCAAACCAGCGATCCGGTGGAAAGCAGCCCGCCCCAGCAGACCAATCCGGTGGAGCCGCCCTCCGTCACCCAGACTCCGTCCACAGAACCGCCGGTGGTGGAGCCGCCGGTGGTGGACCCACCGGTGGTAGATCCGCCGGATCCACCACCGGAACAGGGCGGCGCGGACGCACCCGCCAATCTCGAATAAGCCCTCATCATTTGATAAAAGGAGAAAATACTATGCTGAACGCGAAGGAAATGATCGCTGTCGCCGTCAAGGCGCTGGATGATAGAAAATGCAAGGACTTGAAGGTGCTGTACACTGCGGATCAGACCACCCTGGCGGATTACTTCGTCATCTGCAACGGCACCTCTAACACCCAGGTGCGCGCCCTGGCCGAGGCGGTGGAGGAGGCCATGTCCAAGGCCGGGGAGGAACCCCACCACATTGAGGGACACCGGGGCGGCCAGTGGACGCTGCTGGATTATTCCGCCGTGGTAATCCACATCTTCACCGAGGAGGGCCGGCAGTTCTACGATCTGGAGCGGCTCTGGTCGGACGCCCAGCCGGTGGACATCTCTGAATATCTCGCGGCGCAGGCCGAGTAAGGTTGTGACAACAATGGAAAACGCCAACAAAAAAGTAATGCTCTCCGGCGTCCAGCCCAGCGGCGATCTGCATCTTGGCAACTACCTGGGGCCAATCCGCCACTGGCCGGAGATGATCGACCAGTTCGACTGCTACTTTTTCATGGCAGACCTGCACACCATTACGGTGCGTCAGGAGCCAGCTCTGCTGCGCCACAGGGTGCTGACCCAACTGGCCCAGTACATCGCCTGCGGTCTGGACCCGGAGAAGTGCGTGCTGTTTATCCAGTCCCACGTCCCTGCCCACAGTCAGCTGGGGTGGGTGCTGGACTGCTATGCTATGTTCGGCGAGCTGTCCCGCATGACCCAGTTCAAAGATAAGTCTGCCAAGCATAAGGACAATATCAATGCGGGATTGTTTACTTATCCCGCGCTTATGGCGGCGGATATCCTGCTCTACCAGCCGGATTATGTCCCTGTGGGAGAGGATCAGAAGCAGCACGTGGAGATCTGCCGGGATATCGCCAACCGCTTCAACGGCATTTATGGCGATGTGTTCAAGGTGCCCGAGCCGGTCATCCAGAAGGTAGGCGCCCGGATCATGAGCCTGACCACCCCGGAGAGCAAGATGTCCAAATCCCAGCCCGATGGCTGTGTGGCCCTGATGGACAAACCGGAGGATATCATGCGCAAGTTCAAGCGCGCCGTCACCGACAGCGACACCGAGCGCTGTGTCCGTTATGACCGGGAGAATAAGCCCGGCGTATCCAACCTGATGCAGATTTACGCCTCCGCCACTGGCAAGGGTTACGAGGAGATCGAGGCCGAGTTCGACGGCCAGGGCTACGGTAAATTCAAGCCCGCCGTTGGCGAGGCCGTGGTGGAAACCCTTCGTCCCATCCGGGAGGAAACCGAGCGGCTGCTGGCGGACAAGGCATATCTGGAACACGTCTACCGGACCGGGGCGGAAAAGGCGGAGTACGTCGCCAACAAGACCCTGCGCAAGGTGTACAAAAAAGTGGGCTTTTTACCCCGTTGAGCGGGAAAGAGAAAGACGCTGGGTAAAGGAGCGAAATTCACTTGAATGATTTAGCTAAAATCTTCGCGTCGGAGGACATCTGGTATCTCCTGTTGGCGCTGCTGTCGGCGGCAATCATCTCCTGTGTAGCGACGCCTATGGTGAAGGTGCTGTCCGTAAAATACGGGGCGGTGGACATACCCAAGGATGGCCGCCGGATGCACGACCACCCCATCCCCCGCATGGGGGGGCTGGCCATCTTCTTCGGCTTTATCGTGTCCGTGCTGGTGTTCGTGGCCCTGGACAACGACAAAAAGGGGATGCTGCTGGGCGCGGTGATCATTGTGGTGCTGGGGATTTTTGACGACAAATACGCCCTGCCCGCCAAGCCCAAATTTTTGGTACAGATCATCGCCGCCCTCATCGCCGTGATGGCGGGCAACCGCATCGACGTGCTGTCCAACCCCAACATTTTCAGCTCCAACCCGGTGTGGCAGCTGGGCTGGCTGGCCTATCCCGTTACGGTGATCTGGATCGTGGCCATCACCAACGCCGTCAACCTCATCGACGGCCTGGACGGGCTGGCCTGCGGCGTGTCCACCATCAGCGCGGCCACCATGCTGGTCATCGCCCTGCTGGTGAGCGAGCTGGACGTGGCCGTGATGATGGCGGCGCTGGTGGGGGCGTGCATCGGCTTCCTGCCGTACAACTTCAACCCTGCCAAGATCTTTATGGGGGACACCGGCTCCACTTTTTTGGGCTTTGTCATGGCCACGGTATCGGTGAACGGGATGTTCAAGCAGTACACCATTATCTCCTTCGTGGTGCCCTTCCTCATGCTGGGCCTGCCCATTTTCGATGAGTGCTTCGCCATCATCCGGCGGCTGTCCCACGGGCAGAGCCCCATGGCCCCTGACCGGGGCCACGTCCACCACCGGCTCATCGACATGGGCTTCTCCCAGAAGCAGGCGGTGGGGGTGCTGTACGTGATCTCCGCCATCCTGGGGCTGTCCGCCGTGGTGCTCACCGCCAGCGGCGCGCAGAGGGCCATGCTGTTCCTGCTGGCTATGGGGATAGCGGTGGCGGTGGCCTGGCGGGTATTCCTGGTGGGCCCGTCCCATGAAGGAAAGGACAACACGGAGGAGAAAGGAGAGGACAAGGATGGATAAACTGAAGGTAATGACCATTTTCGGCACCCGGCCCGAGGCCATCAAAATGGCCCCGCTGGTGAAGGAGCTGGAAAACCGCCCGGAATTTGAGAGCTATTGCTGCGTCACCGCCCAGCACCGGCAGATGCTGGACACGGTGCTGGATATTTTCCATATCACCCCGGAGTTTGATCTGGATATCATGGAGGCCCAGCAAAGCCTGTCCACCATCACCTGCAAGTGCCTGCTGGGGCTGGAGGACGTGTTCCAGCAGGTGCGGCCCGATCTGGTGCTGGTCCACGGGGACACCTCTACCACCTTTGCCGGGTCGCTGGCGGCGTTCTATCAGCAGATCGCCGTGGGCCATGTGGAGGCCGGCCTGCGCACGGGGGACAAGTACTCCCCCTTCCCGGAAGAGATGAACCGCTCCATGGTGGGGCGGCTGGCGGACTTACATTTCTGCCCCACGGAGACCAACCGCCGCAACCTGGCCCGGGAGGGCGTGGTGCGGGGGGTGTTCGTCACCGGCAACACGGTGATCGATGCTTTGGGCACCACCGTGCGGGATAATTTCAAATTCACCACCGAGGTGCTGAACAAACTGGACTACAAGGGCAAAAAGGTGATCGTGGTCACCTGCCACCGCCGGGAAAACTACGGCGAACCCATGGAGCAGATTATGACGGCCCTGCGGCGGATCGCCATTGCCTATGAGGATCAGGTGGAGCTGGTCTACCCGGTACACCTGTCCCCGGTGGTGCAGGAGGCGGCCCGCAGCCATTTGGACGGGCTGGAAAACGTCCACTTGGTGGATCCCCTCACCGCCGACGAGATGCACAACCTGATGGCCCGCAGCTATCTGGTGCTCACCGACTCCGGCGGCCTGCAGGAGGAGGCTCCCGCCCTGGGCAAGCCAGTGCTTGTCCTGCGCCGGGAGACAGAGCGTCCCGAGGCGGTGGCGGCGGGCACGGTGCGCATCGCGGGCACCAACGGGCCGGATATTTTCGACATGGCCTCCGAGCTTATCGAATCCCCGGCGGCTTACGCGGTGATGGCCCACGCCGTCAACCCCTACGGGGACGGCAAGGCTTGCCGGCGGATCGCGGACGGGATTTTGTACCATTTCGGGCGGACGGATCGCCCGCCGGAGACGTTTAAAAACCGCTGATCGGGAAGAACCGAGGGCAAACCGAAGCTCCGCAAGGCCGAGCTCCGGCTTTGTGGGGACAGAAAGGGGGAACTCGATGGAGGACAAGAAACGCACCGTACTGGCGGCGGTGATCATCGTGGTGGTACTGGCCGCCGTTTTGTACAGCTTTTCCCTCAACCTGTTTGCCCCCACCCCCGAGCTGGTGCTGGCCGACCCGGACGCCACCGAGGGTGTGGAGCCCAGCGACGCCCACAGCGGCAGTCCGGGGGGGCTCATGGTGGAGGTGTCCACCCGGACGGTGCAGAGCCTCATCGCCTCCCTCACCCGGTACGAGAGCTATAGCCGCAGCGTGACGGTGGAATATTACGCCGCCGGACAGCTGGTGGGATCGGTTTCCGCCCAGGTCTGGGTGGACGGCGGCTGGACGCGCTCCGATCTCACCCTTCCCTCCGGCCGGGTGGAGCACGCTATTGTGGGGGACGGGCAGATCTGGCTGTGGTACGACAGGGAGTCGGCGGTGTACACCGGCCCGGCGGAAACCGCCGCCGCCGATCTGCTCCAGCGCCTGCCCACCTATGAGGACGTGCTGGCGCTGGACAAAAGCAGCATCACCGCCGCCGGCTATGTGGAGCGGGACGGCCTGCCCTGCATCTACGTGGAGGCCGGCCCCACCCAGCTGGGTTATGTGGAGCGGTACTGGATCTCGGAGGCCAGCGGCCTGCTGATGGCCTCCGAGACGGAGAAGGACAGGGAACTGGTCTATACCATGTCCTCCCACGAGGTGGTAAGCCCCATGGAGCAGGCCGCCGGAATTTTCACCCTTCCTGACGGCGCGGCGCTGTACACACCGGGAGAATGACAGCCCCCTATGCGCCTATTCTCGCGCTTCGTCATTGTCACGCTCGAATTGGGCGCATTCCCGGGGCGCTTATTCTCGCGCTTCGTCATCGCCCAGCCCAAGCAGGAGCATCAGCGCAAGGGTAATGATCAGCTCCAGATTGTCCCCTTCCAGATAGAGGAACAGGATGATAAGCACCAGCAGGATATCCCCGGTGTCGAAGTTTTCCAGCGAAAAATGCTTGAGTACACCGTCCAGCAGCTGCCCCAGCCCGCCGGTGATCTCGCCCACCAGATCGTTTTTCGATTGAGACGGACCCGTGGGCCGGGAGGCGGGACGGTTTTGTCCGGGACGCTGCTGGTTAGAATGGTCCTGCCCGGAGTTCTGTCCCTGGGGCCTGCCGCGGCCTGGGGCGGCCTGGGGCTCCGGATCCAGCAGGATGAAATCGCTGTCATCCAGGTACTGGTTATACATGGCCGTCCCCCTCCCTGTGGGATCCGTCCTCACGGGCGCTTTCCCGTTGGGCGCGGAACAGCTCCAGGCCCGATCGGATCAGCCGGGACAGCTTGGCGATTTGAATCGCCCTGTCCAGCTTGGCGTACCGCCGCTCCTTGACAAAGGGGCGCAGGGCGGTGAGCAGGGCCACCCGCCGATCGTCCTCCCCGCTGTTGAACTGACCGATGAGGCTAGCGGCGGCGGACAGCATCTTCGGATCCAGGGAGCCCAGCCCGCCCAGCAGCCCGCCCAGCCCGCCATCCACGGATCCGGCGGAGGCCGGAGGGGGCGCGGCAGGGGGAGGCTCCGGGGCGGGCGCACCGCCCTGAGACGGCTCCTGGGCCTGGGCCTCCCCCCCGGAAGGGGTTCCCGATCCCCCCAGATTCAGCGATTGGGCCAGGGACATGATCTGCGCCATAGCCTGAGGATTGCCAAGCACGCTCTCCAGTTTTTCTTCCAATTCGCTCATGGCTGTCCCCTCCCCTGCCCTGCGGCCTGGTTACATGAAATTATCCTTCATCTTCTGAATCAGCTTTGCGCCCTCCGGATCCTGCATCAGCTTCCGGATGGCGTCGGTGAGCTGAGCGGTATCCCCTTTGGCGGCCCGGCCTGCCGCGGCTTCTAAATCGCCGGTGCTCTGACTCAGCATGGAAAAAATCCGCTGGGTTTCCGGCGCGTCCCGGAGCTTTTCCAGCTTCCCCTTGTCGCCCATGATCTGTGCGGCCTGTTTTCCCTTTAAAAGCTCGTCAAAATTCGGCATAGGACTCCCTCCAATCACTCCCAGTATATGTGCGGGGGAGGGAATGGTGACCAATATGAAGATTTTAGTTTTCTCCGATTCCCACGGACGTCTGGGCCTGATGCTTGACGCCATCGAAAAAGAGCGCCCCCAACGGGTGTTCTTCCTGGGAGACAATTACCGGGATGGCCAGGCCCTGGCCGACGCCTACCCGGATCTGCCCGTGGAGATGGTGGTAGGCAACTGCGATTTCTGCGATGGGCCAAAAGAACTGGTGATTGAAGCGGGGGGCGTGTGCTTCCTGCTCACCCACGGCCACCGCTACTATGTCAAGAGCGGGACGGAGCGGCTGGTGGACGGAGCGAAGCGCCTGGGCGCGGCGGTGGCATGCTTCGGCCACACCCATGAGGCGCTGAATATGCCGGAACAGGGCGTGTGGCTGTTCAACCCCGGCACGGCGGGCGGCATCCACAGCCGTCCCGGCTACGGGGTGATTACCGTGGCGAATGGCAAATTCCGCTCAGAATTGCGATAAAAAAATTCCCGGTGCCAATGCACCGGGAATTTTTTCAAGCGGGGCTGTGGCGGGTGCGTCCCTCCATGGGGCGGAACAGCAGGGTAAGGCACCACAGGGCGGCCAGACCTACCACCACATAGATGATACGGGAGAACCAGGTGCCGGAGCCGCCGCCGATAAAGGCTACCAAATCGAAATTAAACAGCCCGATCAGCCCCCAGTTCAGTCCGCCGATGATGGACAGGGCCAGCGCGATCTTGTCAAGGAACATAATGCATACCTCCTTCGCGCGAAATTGTCACGAAGGTAGTTTGTGCCGGAAAAATGGCGCTATGCTGGAAAATAAATGTTTTTTTGATTATTCCGCGGTAATGCTCCGGCTGGTGGGGATAATGCACACATAGCTTTTGCCCCGGCCCAGGGTGAGGGGGGAACCGTCCGCGCCGTAGTAGCGCAGCTGGCTGTCCGCGCCGCCCTTCTTCCAGGTGATGGGGACGATCTGCCCACCGCAGGCGAACCAGCCGCTGCCGGAGGTCAGATTCACCGTGATTCGCCCCGCGTCGTCCACCACCGTGCAGACGGCCTGGAGCACCAGCAGGTTGGTAACGGCCACCTGGGTGTTGTCGTTGCCGTCGATGTACGCCTCGCCGTATTCCTCCACCGCGTACAGCTTTGTGGCGGGGTCATAGCGGAACACGCCGGATTTATAGTTGGAGAAGGGGACGGTGACGGTGACGGCGCTCTGCCCGCCGGCGGGGGTGCCGTCATCAACGAAGGCCATCTCGTACTGGTAGCCGCTGGTGTGGGCGGTTTTGCCCTCCTTTTCCAGCATAGCGGTGATGGCTTCGCCGGAGGTGAGCAGGGAGTGCTCAAAGTCGTAGTAGTGGCCCGGGATGCGGCTGCGGTCCCGCCAGAACATCCCCGCGCCCGCGTAGGAGTAGGCGCCGTTGACCCCGTCCACGGTGAACAGGCCCAGGCGGCTCTTGGTGGAGTAAAATTCCGGGCTGGCCCCAGCGTGGATGTACACCGCGTCATGGCCCTGGGCCAGCTCCCAGTAATACTGACGGGCGGAACGGACTGATCCGATGCGGCCAACCCGCTCCGGGTGCTGGTACACCCCCAGCATACGGGTAATGCCGCCCTCGGCCAGCACCTCGTATATGATGTCCGCCTGGCTGTTGCCTTGCTGGGGCAGGGCGTTTTTCAGGTTGTTGAGCATGACGGCCACCGGGCGGAGGCCGGAGGCATCCTCCTCGCTGGGCAGGCCGGTGAGGGGCTCGTAAAAGGCAGGGGCCTGGGTGGGCTCCGCAGTGGGCTCCGGCGCCTCAGGGACGGCGGAAGCGGTTGCCTCCGGCGTGGGATCGCCCTCCGGGTCGCCGCCGGACTGGCGGCAGGCAGGCATCAGCAGGAGCAGCAGGGCGGATAACAGGCAGATGGTTCGCTTCATACAAGGTCCCTCCTCAATCTCAGCGCCCTCGGATCCTGAGTAGGTCCGAAGCCGTTTCCGTTATTGTACCAAATTTGTCGAAGAATGTAAATGGAAGATTGTACGGTTACACCATTTTCCTGGATTTATTTGCAAACGCCGGGAACTTCCCGTTTGTGGGGCAATCCCTCTTGCGATCCGCAGGCGGGTTTGCTATAATGTAATGAACAAAGTTGAACTATACAGATTGCACTTTTTCGATCCGCTGGCCGATGGCCAACGGACACGCAAAGCGCGGCTGTACTGAGGATTTGTTCCGAATTATAAAAAAAGGAGTTGTGAAGCTGTATTATGGACGCTTCTGTGCCCATATTTAAACAGACACTCGGCCCGCTGGGCCTGGACGTCCCCCCCATGGGGGAGACAGGCTTTGAAGCCCTCACGGCGGAATACCGCGCCCGGATCCAGCCGGGACGGGGGGCCGTCCACATTTCCGGCATGACCACCATGGCCGAGTGCCGCGCCGCCCTCACAGCGGTGCGGGAGGCGGGGGGCTCCCCCGCCTGGGTGAGCTGGATCTGCGACGGGGACGGGGAATCCCCCACCCGGGTGCATATGCTGGCCGCCCTGTTCGTGGCGGAGGGCATGGGGGCGGCGGCTTTTGGCCTGGACTGCCCCGAAAACGCCGCCGCACAGCACATGGCCGAACTGGCTCAGTACGCCCACATCCCCCTGTTCCAGGTGCGGGAGGGGGTGCTTCTGCCCTATCCCTATACCCCCACCCGCAGGGATCCGGACGTGATCCCCTGCGCCACGGGCGCCGCCCCCTGTTTCGTCACCCGCACGGTGGACGTGGGGGAGGAAATTGAGTGCGGCCCGGACCTGCTGGAGGACATCATCGCCGCCGAGGACAACCCGGTGGGGGCGGTGAAAATCATCATCCAGGAGGAGGATGATATTGAGATCTTCGCTCAGCACCAATACGCCGTGCGGGAGGCGCTGTGCCTGTGTTCCGATGTGCCCGAGCTGCTGGAGGGGGCGCTGCGGGTGTACCAGGGCCGGGCGTTTTACGATGGCACCGGCGGGCTGGAGCGGACGGTTCTGGACCGGCTCAGCCGCCTGTACGGACTGATTGTCCTGTGAGGAGGGCGTTTGCATGGTTTTATCCATCGATGAGGTCAACGATATTTTGGATCGGATGTACAGCGAGTTCCCGGAGGAGCTGTTCGGGGATCTGAACGGCGGGATCCTGTTGCTGGAGGACGCCCTGCCTGACCCCGACGCCGGGGAGGACGTATACATCATGGGCGAATACTGTGTGGACGAGCTGGGCCGGTATATCAACATTTACTACGGCTCCTTCGCGGCGCTGCTGTTTGACGAGCCGGCGCGGGTCTGGGAGGACGAGCTGCGCACCACCCTGCGCCATGAGCTTACCCACCATGTGGAGGGTCTGGCAGGGGAACGGAGCCTGGAATACAAGGACTCCGCCCAGCTGGACGCCCTGCGCCGGGGCGAGGACTGGCCGGAAGAATAAACAGAAAGGAAAATGCGGCATGGAAACCATTCGGTACACCCCCAGGGGGGTCTGCTCCAAGAGCATGGAGATCGACGTGGAGGACGGTGTGATCCAAGCTGTCCGGGTGATGGGGGGCTGCCACGGCAATCTGCAGGGCATCAGCTCCCTTTTAAAGGGAATGAAGGTTGAGGAGGCCATCGCCCGGATGGACGGCATCCGCTGTGGCATGAAGCCCACCTCCTGCCCGGATCAGCTGGCCCAGGCACTGAAAACCACCCGTTGAATATAAATCGGTAAAGGAGTGCTTCAGGAATGATTTTCGGATCTGCCAACGCGCTGCCCTGCCCGTACAAGTACCCCGCCGCTATCCAGACGGCGCTGGACTGGATAGCCGGCAACGACGTAGCCCACATGGAGGCCGGTACCTATGAGCTGCAGGGGAAGGATCTGTACATGATGATCCAGGATTTCACCACTCAGCCCGCCGAGGTTCGCCGCCCGGAGCGCCATGACCACTATCTGGATATCCAGTATATCGTTTCCGGCGTGGAGCGGATGGGCTATGCGCCCTACACCGGCATGGAGACGGTGGAGGAGGATCCCGAGGGACAGGACGTGACCTTCTACAAGGATCTGTCGGGGGAGTCCTTCGTGGACGTAGCCCCCGGCGGCTATTGCATATTCTTCTCCAACGACATTCACCGTCCCGGCTGTGCCGCCGGGGATCCCTGTGCGGTGCGCAAGGTGGTGGGAAAGGTAAAGGAAAGCCTCCTTTAATGGTTCAGAAAATGCCGTTCGGCCTGCCGGACGGCATTTTTTCTGTCTGTCCACGCGGTGTTGGGAAGATCCGTTTTTACAGGAAAACATTTAGACTTGCAGCTATGGGCTGGAAAAGTTACAATTTTGTCATACTTTCAAAAAAGGGGTGCTGTATGATGAAATTCGGAAAAGCATTGATTGGGGCGGCGCTGGGATTGGCGCTGACCCTACCCGGCATTCTGCCCGCGTCGGCGGTTAATGTGCTGTCAGTGGAGGGAGAAAATCTCTGGAACCAGGCCAGCGCGCGGCTGGTGGAGGGCGGCACAACCTATGTGTCCCTGCGGACGGTGGCGGAGCTGCTGGCCCCGGCGGCGAAGGTATCCTGGGAGAATGGCACGGCCTGGGTGCGTGGGAATGGTTTGACCCTCTCCGCCCGTCCGGGAGATGTGTGGCTGACGGTGAACGACAGGGCGCTGTACGTCCCCCACGGCGTCCTGCTGGAAAACGGGCGGACACTGGTACCCATCCGGGTGCTGGCGGAGGCCCTGGGCGGTTTTGTGGACTGGAGCCGGGAGAAGGGCATCACCCTCACCGTCGGTACCGGACGGGCCACCCCCCCGGCGTTTACGGCGGACGATCTGTACTGGATGTCCCGGATCATCTCGGCGGAGAGCCGGGGGGAGCCTCTGGCAGGCAAACTGGCGGTGGGCACGGTGGTGCTCAACCGGGTGGCCAGCAGCGAATTCCCCGACAGCATCTATGACGTGATTTTTGACCGGAAGTGGGGCGTCCAGTTCGAGCCGGTGGCCAATGGCACCATCTACAACGAGCCGACCCAAGAGAGTGTGCTGGCGGCAAAGCTGGTGCTGGAGGGGGCCCGGGAGGCCGGAGACAGCCTGTATTTCTTGGCCCCCGACCTGACCAACAACCACTGGATCATGGAAAACCGGGAGTTTGTTGTTACCATCGGCTGTCACTGGTTTTATCTGTAAATATCCATAATCTGGGAACTATATGGGCGATAAATCTCCTTATTTGTATAATATACACAATAGTCGAACCTCTTTCGTTGGGAGGTTCGACTATTTTGACCGCTTCAAAAGGTTGCAAAACGGTTTTAAATCGGTTACAATATGGTTACAATTTGAAAGCGAATTGTAATTCAAATTGTGTATAAGGAGAGATTTCATGAAAAAACGAGCAGTCAGTTCCTTGCTGGCCTCCCTCGCTGTCGTGAGCTTTATCCTGCCCGCGCTGGCCGCGGCACCTTCTGAACAAGTTCCGGCAGAGGAGACAGCGCCTCCCCCGGCAGCTACCGAAACCGAGACCCCGGCATGGGCCCCATTCCATTTGGACTTCAAGCCCCAGTACTCTATGGAATACCAGACCTGCAACGGCGTTACCTATGTGACCGTCAGTTCCTTTGTGGCCATGGTTGACCCGAACGCAACGGTTGAGGAGGAAAACGGCATTGTTACCGTCACCTCCGCCAAAATGGAGCAGATGGTGGACGGGTCGGGGAACACCGCGAATGTGGTGCAGGAGACCCTGAATATGACCGTCACCGCCGGCGCCACATATATTGTGGCCAACGGCCGCTACCTCTATGTAAAGGACGGCGTCATTCTGCTGAACAATTCCGTAGCCGCTCCCGTCCGGGTGCTGGCCAAGGCGTTCAACCTGGACGTTGCCTATGACGGTGAACAGAAAACGGTGTACCTGGGCCACCCCTGGATGGCGGATCACTTCTATATCACCCCTGGCGACAGCTTCTACGACGCCGACTCCCTGTACTGGCTGTCCCGTATCATCTATGCGGAGAGCGGCAACCAGATTCTGGCCGGTAAGATTGCGGTGGGGAACGTGGTTATGAACCGCGTGAACAGCTCTATCTTCCCCAGCAACATCTACGATGTGCTGCATCAGAAAAACCAGTTTACCTCGGTTTATGGCAGCAACTTCGGCAGGACTCCCAACGCCGAATCCGTGATTGCCGCCAAGCTGGTCCTGGACGGGGCCGAGGTTCTCCCCACCGCCCTGTTCTTCGCCCGGGCTGGGCTGAACTGTTACGCATCCCGCAACCGCCCCTATGTGGCCACAATTGGAGCTCACGCGTTTTACGCCTGAGAAAGCAAGGAACGCACGGCAGCCAAATGGCTGCCGTGTTTATTTGTGAAAAAGGTTTGACAACAGGGACCGCTTGTGGTATGATCCTGCCAATGCGAGGATGAGGAACAGTACCCATCGGTTTTCTGCCCAGAGAGCCCCCGTTTTGGTGCGAGGGGGAGAGGAGCCGCTGGCGAATACCCCTCGGAGCAGCCGCCTGAACGGGAGTTAAACATTCCCCAGTAGGGTTGGACGGGTGCGCCCGGTACAGCGCCGGGGTCCTGCTGGGGACTCCTTGAGGCCGCGCTTCGCGAGAAGGCGGCAAAACAGAGGTGGTACCGCGAGCTTTCGCCCTCTGTCCCAAAGGGACAGGGGGTGATTTTGATAAAGGGCGAAGTACAGTTGAAAAAGGTTCCGCTGGAAGAGGCGCAGCAGTTTTGGCAGATGCAGAGGATGGCTTTTGGGGAGCTGTTGGAAAGGTATCAAGACACGCAGACCAACCCGGCCTGTGAAACACTGGAACGTGTGCGAAGCAAAATGACGCAGCCGGGCTCCACATTTTACTGGATCGAGCAAGAGAATGAGACGGTTGGGGGGATTCGGGTGGTACTGCGCGAGGATGCAAGCAAGCGTATTTCTCCGCTGTTTGTTCTGCCGCAGTATCGAAACCGGAGAATTGCTCAACAGGCGATCAAGCTGGCAGAGGAACTGTACGGAGAGGAAAACTGGGAGCTGGATACGATCCTTCAAGAAAAGGGGAACTGCCATCTGTATGAAAAGGTGGGCTACCGCCCAACTGGGGAGACGCGAGAGATCAATCATAAAATGACATTGATATATTATAAAAAATAAAGGAGAAATGATCATGACACTTTACGACGAACTTGTGGCCCGGGGCCTGGTGGCCCAGGTCACCAGCGAGGACGAGGTGAAGAACCTCATCAACAACGGCAAAGCCACCTTTTATATCGGCTACGACTGCACGGCGGACAGCCTGACAGCGGGACACTTCGTCACCCTTACCCTGATGAAGCGTCTCCAGCAGGCGGGCAACAAGCCCATCGCTCTCATCGGCGGGGGCACTACCACCATCGGCGACCCCTCGGGGCGCACCGATATGCGCAAGATGCTCTCCCGGGAGGACATTAACCACAACGCCCAGTGCTTCAAGCACCAGATGGAGCGGTTCATCGACTTCGGTGAGGGCCCCGGCCAGGCCATGATGCTGAACAACGCCGACTGGCTGCTGGATCTGAACTACGTGGAACTGCTGCGGGAGGTGGGGGCCTGCTTCTCCGTGAACAATATGCTCCGGGCAGACTGCTACAAGCAGCGCATGGAGAAGGGCCTGTCCTTCCTGGAGTTCAACTATATGATCATGCAGTCCTACGACTTCTACCATATGTTCCAGACCGTGGGCTGCAATCTCCAGTGCGGCGGCAACGACCAGTGGAGCAATATGCTGGGCGGTACGGAGCTGATCCGGCGCAAGCTGGGCAAGGACTCCCACTGCATGACCATCAACCTGCTCACCGACTCCCAGGGCAACAAGATGGGCAAGACGGCGGGCAACGCCGTGTGGCTGGACCCCAACAAGACCAGCCCCTACGATTTCTACCAGTACTGGCGCAATGTGGGGGACGCCGACGTGATGAAATGCGTGCGCTGGCTCACCTTCCTGCCCCTGGAGCAGATCGATGAGATGGATCATTGGAAGGACGCCCAGCTCAACCAGGCCAAGGAGATCCTGGCCTGGGAGCTGACCTCCATGGTCCATGGCGCGGAGGAGGCGGACAAGGCCCGGGACGCCGCCAAGGCGCTGTTCTCCACTGGCGGGGACGCCAGCAATATGCCGTCCACAGAATTGACTGATGCCGACTTCACCGACGGCTCCATCGGCGCGCTGACGCTGCTGGTGAAGTGCGGGCTGGCGG
>CAJTVM010000006.1 GCA_910579595.1 uncultured Oscillospiraceae bacterium | reverse complement strand
AAAAACGACAAAATTTCTTCGGCGTTTTCTTACAATTTCATATCGGCGTTGACAACCATTGGCTCGCGTTCTACGGCGGGGGGGCAGGTTTTCGTATTCGTTCGGTTTCGTTCAACCTGCAGGGCAAGCATGACACGCTGACATTCAGCTATTACGCCGACGGAGATACCACTCTGACGGTCCTGGGGGACAACGATGCCGTTTTGGGCCAGTACTCCGTCACCGGGGCCGCAGTTGCCAAAACCGTCACCATCCCCCTGTTCAAAACCAACGAGCTGAAGTTCCAGTTCAACAACGGTTCCGTCGCCAGGATCTTCAACGCCTATCTGGACGTACAGTCGTAAGCGAAGTGATGTTCCGCAGGCAGACCGCTGCGGCAGGCTCTGAGAGCACGAAAAAACACGATCGAAAGATCGTGTTTTTTCGTGTCTGGCGGCGGCCATCCTCAAAAGGAACTGTATGTCCCCGGCTCAATAAAATAAGGATTATCCGTATCCCCAGCACCGGCAGACCGCAATGCGGCCTTCCGGTTTTTTCATCCCATCATCAGCTTTGCCAGCAAAAACGCCATCAGACCGCAGGCGGGGAAGGTGAGCACCCACGCCCCGGCCATCTGTCCCATGACCCGGCGGTCCGTCCCCCGGCCCGCGCCGCACACGGCGGCCACCTTGGCGTGGGTGGTGGAGGCGGGCAGGCCCAGGGCGGAGCAGAGGAGCAGCACCGCCCCCGCGCCTAAATCCGCCGCCAGCCCGTCGGCGGGGGAGAGGTTGGCCAGCTCCGAGCCCACCTTTTCCACAATGGGTTTTCCGCCCAGAGCGGTGCCCAGGGCCATCACCCCGGCGGTGAGCAGCACCAGCGTCAGACGGGGAGCGTCCGCCGCTCCGTCCATCCCATTGATGAGCAGCAGCAGAGCCAGGAATTTCTGCCCGTCCTGCACCCCGTGGAGCAAGGCGGTGAGGGCCGCGGCCCATGTCTGCCACAGCGCCGGGCGGCGCAGCTTTCCGGCCAGTGTCCGGCGGAGCAGCCTGCCCGCCAGCACCCCTGCCGGCAGGGACAGCCCCAGTCCCACCAGCGCCCGAAGCCACGCCCCGGCGCTTAAGCTGGCCGCCCCGGCCCCCAGTGCCAGCGCCCCGCCGGACAACCCCGCCAGCAGCGCGTGGCTCTCACTGGTGGGCAGGCCGAACCGCCACGCCGCCACCGCCCACAGTACGATGGACATCAGCGCGGCGTTCAGCGCCGTCACTGCCGCCCGGGGATCACCGAAGGCCACCAGTTCCACGATGGTAGCGGCCACTGCGGGGAAGCACAGGCAGGCCAGCGCCGCCCCGGCGAAGTTGCACGCCGCGGCAATCAAAACACCCCGGCGGAAGGACAGCGCCCCAGAGCCCACGGCGGTTGCGATGGCGTTGGGGGCGTCGGTCCAGCCGTTGACAAAGATCACCGCCAGTACCAGCAGGCGGGCCAGCGGGACGGTGATATCCATGGCACTCCCTCCACATATGGTCAAAATGCTGTTTGAGTATATGGGGAGCGGGGGGAGAATATGACGAAAGAGAAAATTCTAAAAAATTTTCAAAAAATAAAGAGGTTTTTTCCGGGGCGGCAGGGTATAAGAACGTAAAAGGAAATGTTGCCTTGTGCGCAGGGAGGGATTGGAATGGAACAGACCATACGGGAGCGCACCGAGGCCCTGGAACGGCAGACGCTGTCCCCCCGGGCCTGTTTGTCGGAAAATTCCAAAGGCCGGACGGTGGACATCGCCCCCTGCCCCATGCGCACCTGCTTCCAGCGGGACGTGGATCGGGTGGTGCACTGTAAGTCCTTCCGGCGGCTAAAGCACAAGACACAGGTGTTTCTCCAGCCCGAGGGCGACCACTACCGTACCCGCATGACTCACACCCTGGAGGTGTCCCGGATTGCCCGTACCATGGCCCGGGGGCTGGCCCTCAACGAGGACCTTGCCGAGGCTGCCGCCCTGGCCCACGATCTGGGGCACACCCCCTTTGGCCATGCCGGGGAGCGGGCCTTGTCCCGGATGGTGGAGGGGGGCTTCCGCCACTATGAGCAGTCCCTGCGGGTGATCGATCGGCTGGAGAACGAGGGTGCGGGGCTGAATTTGTGTCACGAGGTGCGCTCCGGCGTGGTGTGCCACACCGCCGGACCGGTGGCGGACACCCTGGAGGGCCAGCTGGTGCGGTTTGCGGACAAAATCGCCTACATCAACCATGACATTGACGACGCCATGCGGGGCGGCATCATTTTCCCCACCGATATCCCTGTCCACATCTCCCAGGTGCTGGGCTACACCCATGGGGAGCGGATTGAGACGCTGACCATGGACATCATCCGATCCAGCGGGGCGGGGGACGCGATCTGCCAGTCCGAGCCGGTAGCAAAGGCTATGGCGGAGCTGAAGCAGTTCATGTTTGAGTCGGTCTACTTCAACCCCCTGGCCAAGGGGGAGGAGGGCAAGGCGGAGGACATGATCTGCCTGCTGTATGAATACTATTGCAAGCATACGGACAAGCTGCCGCCGGAGTACCAGGACATCCTGGTGCGGGAGGGTGCGCAGCGGGCGGTGCTGGACTATATCGCCGGGATGACGGATACTTACGCCGTGGAGCAGTTCAGCGATCTATTTATCCCCAGAGGGTGGGTGGTCAAATAGAAGCGCGGGGAAGCGGACAGCTAGGAAGCTTGGAACGGAGCGAGGCTGAGCGCAGGGGCGCACAGCGCCCTGGAAACCAGGCCGAGCCGGAGCGAAAGCGACCGAGCGTCCTGGCCGCTTCGCAGCGTGACAATGGAGGGAATTATGACAGAATATCTTGTGCCCACCCGGTCCTCCGAGGCGGAGTTCACCGAAAAGCGTTCCACCTTCATCGGCCACGTCTGGCCGGTGGAGACGGAGGAGGAGGCCCGCACCCGGATTGAGGAGATGAAAAAGAAATACCACGACGCCCGGCATAACTGCTGGTGCTACCTCATCAAGGATGGCCCAGTGCGCTACTCCGATGACGGCGAGCCCCAGGGCACTGCGGGCCAGCCCATGCTGGGGGTATTCCAAAAGGAGGGGGTCACCAACGTGTGTTGCGTGGTGACGCGGTACTTCGGCGGGGTGCTCTTAGGGGCCGGGGGGCTGGTGCGGGCCTACACCCGCAGTGCCAAGGACGCGCTGGACGCGGCGGGGGTGTCCGCCGTCCGCCGGTGGGTGTCCATGGAGGTGCCCTGCACCTACGGCCAGTATGAGGAGGTGCGCCGGGAGGTGTCCCGCTTCGGCGGCGTGGCGGAAAACGTGGACTACGGCGCGGACGTGCTGTTGTCTGTGCTGATCCCCGAGGAGGAGGCGGAGCGGTTTGCCGCCCACCTGCTGGATACCTCCGCCGGGACCATTGAGGCGCTGGAGGCGGGGGAGTCCTTCCGGGCGGTGCCTTTGGAATGAGAAATTCACAAAACTGTGATAAAAAGTGAAAAAAGTGGCTAATATCTGGGGGTGAGATCATAGCTATACCGGAATCCTTTTTTGATGACCTGCACAGCCGGCTGAGCATTGTGGACGTGGTTTCATCGTATGTGCATTTGACCCCCAAAGGGGGGAGATATTGGGGCCTGTGCCCGTTCCACCACGAAAAAACCCCTTCTTTTTCAGTGAATGAATCAGTCCAAGCGTTCCATTGCTTTGGCTGTGGCAAGGGGGGCGGAACCATCCGCTTCGTCATGGAGATTGAGAATCTGGAGTTCCAGGACGCGGTGCGCAAGCTGGCGGATCAGGCGGGCTTGGAAGTGCCGGATGACAGGATGGGAGACGGACAGTGGCGGGAAAAACGCAGGCGCATTTTGGAGCTGAACCGTGAAGCCGCCCGGTTTTACCGATCCATGCTCGCCGACCCCCGGGGGGCGGAAGTTGCGTCGTACATCCGGGACAAGCGGCGCATCAGCCCGAAGTTCTCCGCACGATTTGGGTTAGGGGCCGCCCCCGATGCCTGGGACAGCCTGATCCTGGCCATGCGGGACAAAGGTTACGACAAGTCCGATTTGATTGACGCGGGTCTGGCCGTGGCGGGTAAAGGGGGCGGCGTGTACGACAAGTACCGCAACCGCCTGATGCTCCCGGTGATTGACGTGCGGGGGGACGTGATTGGCTTCACCAGCCGGGTGATGGACGACTCCACCCCCAAGTACCTGAACACCCCGGAGACGGCCATCTTTAAAAAACGCTCTATCCTGTACGGCCTCAACTACGCCAAAAAGACAAAGCGGCCCAACTTCATTTTGGTGGAGGGCAACATTGACGTGATCACTCTCCATCAAGCGGGTTTTGACAATACGGTGGCCACCATGGGCACCGCCCTCACCGAAGAGCATATCCGCCTGCTGGGGCGGTACACCAAGGAGCTGGTGCTGTGCTACGACAATGATGCTGCCGGGGAGGACGCCACCCAGCGGGCCATCGCCCTGCTGAAGAGCTCGGAGGTGGGGGTAAAGGTGTTGCGCCTGCCCCAGCGGCAGCTGCCGGACGGCACGCTGGGCAAACAGGACGCGGACGACTATATCAAAAACTTCGGCCCCGCGGCCTTTGAGGCGCTGATGAATGAGAGTGCAAATTCGGCGGAATACCGCCTCAGCGCGGTGCAGGCCCAGTTTGATCTGACCCGGGACGATCAGAAGGCCCAGTACCTAATGGCGGCGGCGGGGGTGCTGGCGGGGATGGCCAGCCCCGTGGAGCGGGAGATCTACGCCGGACGGTGTGCCGGGGTGGCGGGGGTGTCCAAGGACGCGGTGCTCCAGGAGGTGGAGCGCCAGCGGAAAAAAGGCTATTGGCAGGCGAAAAAGCAGGAGGAGCGTCAGAACCTCACCCCCATCCGCCACCTTCAGCCGAAGGATCGGGGGCTGCGGTACGAAAATATCCGCTCTGCCCGGGCGGAGGAGGGCATCCTGCGCATTGTGCTGCTGGATGGGGAATTCTTCCGCCGGATGGATCCAATCAATGAGAGCCATTTTTCATCGCCCCTGCTGAAAAAGGCGTTTGTGCTGCTGCGGGACAGGTGGCAGGCGGGGAGGTCCGTTGCCCTGTCCGCGCTGGAGGGGCAGTTTACCCCGGAGGAAATGGACCAGCTCTCCGCCGCCGTCCAGGACGGGCAGCCGAGAAATACGGCCGAAGCGGCGCTGGAGGACTATAAGCGGGTGATCCTGCTGGAACACAGCAGGGCTGACATAGAGACCGAGGACGATCTCGGAGCCTTGAAGGATGTACTCAAACTTCAGAAAGCCTATGGAGGATGAAAGACCAATGAGTGAAAAGAAAAAGACTACGAAAAAGCTGGAAGCCGCGCCCCGGGTGCAGGTAAGCCCGGAAAAGCTGGAGGCCGCCAAGGCGGAGCTGGCCAAAATGATCGAGGGCGTGCAGGGAGGCGAAAAGCTGCTGGAGCTGGTGGAAACCGGCTGCAAAAAGGGCAAGCTGTCCTCCGGCGAGATGATGGAGGTGCTGGAGTCCATCACCCTGGAGACGGAGCAGCTGGACAAGGTGTACGATGTGCTGGAAAACCTGGGCGTGGACACCGCCGAGGAGGACTTTGTGCCCGAGCTGGACGATGACGTGATCCCGTCTACCGATGAGCTGGAGGACATCCCGGAGGAGGAAATTGTCGATCCCAACACGCTGGTAGATTCCTTTGCCATTGACGACCCGGTGCGGATGTATTTGAAGGAGATCGGCAAGGTGGATCTGCTCACGCCGGAGCAGGAGGTAAATCTGGCCCAGCGCATGGGCGCGGGGGCCGCCGCCAAGGAGCAGATGGCGGAGCTGGAAAAGTCCGGGGAGGAGATTCCCGAGGAAATGCTGAAAGAGCTGAAAAAGGCCATCAAGTCCGGCGATCGGGCCAAACAGGAGTTGGCCGAGGCCAACCTGCGTCTGGTGGTGTCCATCGCCAAGCGGTATGTGGGCCGGGGAATGCTGTTCCTGGACCTGATCCAGGAGGGCAACCTGGGTCTTATCAAGGCGGTGGAGAAGTTCGACTACACCAAGGGCTATAAGTTTTCCACCTACGCCACCTGGTGGATCCGCCAGGCCATCACCCGGGCCATCGCCGACCAAGCCCGGACTATCCGTATCCCGGTGCATATGGTAGAAACCATCAACAAGGTGATTCGGGTGAACCGCCAGCTCTTGCAGGAGCTGGGCCATGACCCCTCCCCGGAGGAAACCGCCGAGGAGATGGGGATGCCGGTGGAGAAGGTACGGGAGATTTTGAAAATCGCCCAGGAGCCCGTTTCTCTGGAAACCCCCATTGGCGAGGAGGAGGACAGCCATCTGGGCGACTTCATCGAGGACGACACCGCCTCCGAGCCCTCCGAGGCCGCGTCCTTCACCCTGCTCAAGGAACAGCTGGTGGACGTGATGTCCACCCTGACACCCCGGGAGGAAAAGGTGCTGCGCCTGCGCTTCGGCATCGAGGACGGCCGCAGCCGCACCCTGGAGGAAGTGGGCAAGGAGTTCAACGTCACCCGGGAGCGCATCCGGCAGATCGAGGCCAAGGCACTGCGGAAGCTGCGCCACCCGTCCCGGAGCAAGAAGCTGAAGGATTTTCTGAGTTAAATGGAACCGCCCCCGGTCAACAGGCCGGGGGCGGTCTTTGTGTTTTACACGCCTAAAATTGTAAAGGCAATTCCGTTGCCAGAGAAAGGCCCCAGCCAATCGTCCAGTTCCTGGATAAGCAGTTGGGGCTCTCCGCCAATCTCGGTGGCTCTTTTGCGAATTGCGTTCCATTGCTCCATGGTGAACTCGGTAGGGCCGTAGGGATCATAGGTGGGGACGGTAGACCAGAACAGGCCCGCGACATTCAGGCCGTTCAGAATATCGTCATCCAAAATGAGGGAGTAATCGCTCCAAAAGGTTTTCCCATCCCATTTTCCCTTGACAAACTCGAGATAACAGCCGCCCTTGACCTCGGCTCCGCTGTCGAAATATTTCAATGGGAAGCCACTCCCTTACCGAAACACCCGGTTAAAATCCCGGGGCATTTTTGCCTTGAACGTGATATGCTCCCTGGTGGCGGGGTGGGTGAAGGACAGCTCGTTGGCGTGGAGGCACAGCCGCCCGATGGGATTGGTGCGGGCGTTGTACTGCTTGTCCCCGGCCACAGGATGGCCCAGCTCCTTCATGTGGACGCGGATCTGGTTTTTCCGCCCCGTCTCGATGGAGATGTCCAGCAGGGCATAGCCGCCCCCGGTCTTTTTCACCTCATAGCTGGTGACGGCCTCCTTGGCGTTCGGCCCAGGGCGGCCGGAAAAGCTCAGGTGGGTGTCCGTCTCCACCAGATAGGAGCGGATGGTGTCCCGCTCGGGCCGGGGCACCCCTTCCACCACTGCCAGATAGCCCCGGCGGGTGATGATCTCGTTCCACCTGCTCTGAAACAGCTCCTTGGTCTCAGCATCCCGGGCAAACATCAGCACCCCGGACGTGTCCCGGTCCAGACGGTGGAGGACGAAAATCCGATCCCCCACCTTTTTGCTTTTTACATAGTCGGTGACCATGTGGTAGGCGGTGCGCACCTTTTCTTTGTCGTTGGCTACGCTGAGCAGCTTGGCGGGTTTATTTACCACAATGAGGTGCTCGTCCTCGTAGAGGATGGGGAAGGGCAGGGCGTCCGGCCTGGGCGCGGATGTGGGCAGGATGACTACCCGCTGTCCAGGGGCCAGGGGCGTGTCAAACTGGGAGACGGGCACGCCGTCCACCGCCACCAGCCGCCGGGACAGGAGGGATTTGACGTTATTCCTGCTGCCCTTCACATGGGAGAGCAGGAAGGAGAGCAGGGTGTCGGGGGCGTCCACTGTGTAGATGGGGGTGTCCCGCCGGTTGCTGTTATAGTCCATAAATAACCGCCTTTTCTGAAAATCCTCCGCCGGTTTGGTGGGGAAAGTATTTCCGTGTTTTTGCCATTATACCACAGACCGGGGGAAAAGTCCACAAATTCACGTGGGACAGGCAAGACGGGGGTACCCGATGCATATCCTTCCCAGAGGTGATATCAGTGGGTGGAAAGGACGGGCTGTTGGCCCGGGCGTCAAAAATGTTCGACCTGCCTGCCGATGCGGTGGCGGGCGTACCCCGGGTAGAGGTGATAGGGGACGGTGAGCTGCGCATGGCCCCCCACCGGGGGATTTTGGCCTACGGATCGGAGGAAATCCATATATCCGGGGGGAATCTGGTGGTGCTTGTGCGGGGCAGCGGTCTGGAGCTGCGGGCCATGACCCCGGAGGAGCTGCTGATTACCGGCGAGATCCGCACCGTGGAATTCATGAGGTGATTCTTTTTCTCGAGAGAAAGAGAATCAATAAAGAGCTTTAAGCCGTTTCCATCAGGGTTATGGGCACGAAGTCTGCCATCGGCAACGGGACGCGAATCTTGTCTG
This sequence comes from uncultured Oscillospiraceae bacterium, assembly GCA_910579595.1. GTDB lineage: Bacteria > Bacillota > Clostridia > Oscillospirales > Oscillospiraceae > Enterenecus. The sequence continues at coordinate 49,999 of CAJTVM010000006.1, read as the reverse complement.
AAAAGGGTTTGAGAATATGAAAAAACTCATCAATCTGTTGCGGGGTTATGTGGAGATCATGGTAACGGGGGCTTTCCCCGAGCGCCTGCTGAACCTGTGCGCCCAGAACCGCCTGCAATTCTGGCGGCTGGACTGGATCGATGAAACCAGCTTCACCTTCCGCATCGCCCTCCAGGATCGCAAGCGGCTGGATGAGCTGGCCCAGCGCTCCATGTGCGATCTGTCCGAGCGGGGCCGCCGGGGGGCAGCGGTGGTGGCGGAGGGGATGCTCCGCCGACGGTGGGGGTTCCTGCTGGGGGTGGCGGTGTGTGTGTTGGCGGTGAGCTGGCTGTCCCGGTTTATCCTGGTGATCGAGGTGTCGGGCAATGAGACGGTGCCCACCGCCGTGATCCTGTCCCAGCTCCAGCGGGTGGGGGTGCGCCCGGGAACCTACGGTCCCGCCATCGCCCAGCGGGAGGCGGCAAACGCTGCCCTGCTCGGCCTGCCGGAGCTGAGCTACATGGCCATCAATATCTACGGCACCCGTGCGGAGGTGATCGTCCACGAGGCGGAAAAAGTCCCGGAAATTCTGGATGAGGACGTCCCCGCCGATGTGGTGGCATCGGCGGACGGCATCATAGAGGACATCCATGCGGACTCAGGCCGGGCTATGTTCGCCGACGGGGACGTGGTGGCCAAGGGCGAGGTGCTCATCTCCGGCACACTGGATTTGATGGAGCCGGAGGGCGGGGCGGTGGATTTAGGCTATTTGGTGGTGCGCGCCGCAGGCAACGTCACCGCCCGCACCTGGCGCACATTGGAGGAGACCATGCCCCTGACCACCCAGGTGAAGGAGTACACTGGGGAGGAGCGACGGGGGTACAGCGCAAAAATTTTATGGTTTGACCTGGATTTTTTTCAAAACAGTAGCATTTCCCAGGGGAGATATGATAAAATAACAGAGACTACGGAGCTGACCCTGTTTGACCGCACTATGCCCGCCGCCCTCACCACCGTCACCTGCCGGGGTTACACCCTGCGGGAAGAGCCGGTGGACAGGGAGGAGGCCGTCGCCCGGATGGAGGCGATCCTGAAGGTGCGGTTGGCGGAGCTGATGGAGGAGCATAAAGGAGAGGTGCTGCGCGCCGACTTCACGAGCCGGGAGGAAAACGGGCGGCTTACCGTCACCCTGCTGGCGGAGTGCCGGGAGGAGATTGGCCGTACTGTGGAACGGGATGGGGAGGCCGGCAGATTTTACGGCGCACCGGCATCGTAACGTTTTTACAACTGATCACGCTTTGCCTGCTCGCGACGCGCGGTTTTGCTGCGACTCAGGCAAAACCCAGTCTCGCTTTGCGGGCCTTGGGCTTTTGCCTTCGCTCCGCTCCATCCGCGATGCTCACGACGGCGCAGCGCTACGAAAAAGGAGAGCGATACCATGACAGAGCAGAGCATCAGCATTGAACGGATGGAGGAGGCCGTCAACCTATTTGGCCTGTTTGACGAGAACATCCGCCTGATTGAGCAGGAGCTGGACGTGTCGGTGGTGAACCGGGAGTCCAATTTGAAAATATGCGGCGAGGGCGAAAACGTCATGTGGGCGGTGAAGGCTATCCAAGGGCTGCTCACCCTGTCCGCAAAAGGGGAGGCCATCGGCCAGCAGAACGTACGGTATATCATCGAGCTGGTGCGCTCCGGCAACGAGAGCAAGATCGCCCAGCTGGCGGGAGACGTGGTGTGCGTTACCGCTAAGGGCAAGCCCATTAAGGCCAAGACCATCGGCCAACAGAAATACGTGGACGCTATCAAAAACAACACGGTCACCATCGGCGTTGGCCCCGCCGGTACGGGCAAAACGTACCTTGCCGTGGCGGCGGCGGTGGCGGCGTTCCGGGAGAAGCAGATCAACCGCATTATCCTCACCCGGCCCGCCGTGGAGGCGGGGGAGCGGCTGGGCTTCCTGCCGGGCGACTTGCAGTCCAAGGTGGATCCCTACCTGCGGCCCCTGTACGATGCGCTGTTCGATATGCTGGGGGCGGAGACGTATCAGAAGTATGTGGAGCGGGGGAATATTGAGGTAGCCCCTCTGGCCTATATGCGTGGGCGGACGCTGGACGACTCCTTTATCATCCTGGACGAGGCCCAGAACACCAGCCGGGAGCAGATGAAAATGTTCCTCACCCGCTTAGGCTTCGGCTCCAAAATCGTCATCACCGGCGACGCCACCCAAATCGACCTGCCGGTGGACAAGGTGTCCGGGCTGAAGGAGGCTATGCGGGTGCTGAAGAGTGTGGAGGACATCTCCATCTGCCAGCTTACTGGGGCGGACGTGGTGCGCCATGTGATCGTCCAGCGGATCATCAAGGCCTATGAGGACGATGAAAAGCGCAGGGCGGCGAAGCGGGACAAGCGTTAGAGCTGGTCTAAACAGATGGCAGAAAGGCGCATACCCAGTTTCAGGCTCTGATAAAAGGACCACAGGCCGTGGCCCTGGACGGGGTTGTCCTCAAAGCCGCCGACCCGGCTTTCGGGGACCAGGTTGTGAGAATAACGGTTTTCATGGCGGATGGCTCTTTAACACGTACTTGATTGTACGTATCGTTATACACGGCATCTTTGTACGTGTCAGTCAATAGGGAAGTGGAAAAATGATTTTTAATGAGCGTTTGAAAATATTGCGGAATGAAAAAAGCTTGACGCAGGAGGAAGCCGCTGGTAAACTCAAGTTTAATTATCGGCATTTCCAACGGTTGGAAGCGGATGGACACTTGCCAAATTATAATAGTCTGCTTCAAATTGCCGATTTTTTTAACGTGTCTGTGGACTGGCTCATGGGCCGCACCGACAAGCGGGAGGTCAACCGGTAATGCCCAAACACAAAATCATCATCTCCGCCGACGTGCCCGGTGTGGACGAGGGCCTGCGCTCCTTCCTGCGCCGTATCATCCGCACGGCCCTGGAGGCTGAGGGGGTGGACGTGCCCTGCGAGATCAACGTGCTGATCACCAACGACACGGGCATCCACCAGATCAACCTGGATATGCGGGGGGTGGACGCCCCCACCGATGTGCTGTCTTTCCCCATGTTTGATTTAGCCCCGGGGGACAAGCCATTAGACGATGATGCCGACCCCGCCACCGGCCTGGTGCCCCTGGGGGATATGTGCGTTTCCCTGGAGCGGGTCCACGCCCAAGCCAAAGAGTACGGCCATTCCAACCGCCGGGAGCTGGCCTATCTGGCGGTTCACTCGGTGCTTCACCTGCTGGGCTACGACCATCTGGATGAAGGCCCTATGAAGGCCCAGATGCGCCAGAGGGAGGAGTCCATTATGGCCGGGCTGGGATTGGAACGATAACGTTAAAAACGCGGCGATGCTCAATGCCGCGAAAAAAAGAAAGTTGAGGATTATCTATGGACATTAAAAAAAGTGGAATTATCACCATCTGCGGGCGGCCCAACGTGGGCAAGTCCACCCTGACCAACACCTTGGCGGGGGAGAAGATCGCCATTGTCTCCCCCAAGCCCCAGACCACCCGAAACCGGATCTGCGCCGTCCTTAACCGGGGGGACAGCCAGTTTGTGTTTGTGGATACGCCGGGGCTGCATAAGGCCCGCACCCGCCTGGGGGACTACATGGTAAAAGTGGTGCGCCAGAGTGTGGCGGACGTGGATGGGGTGATGCTGCTGGTGGAGCCGGTGGATCACATCGGCAAGCCTGAGGAGGAATTGATCGCCCGGATCAAAGCGCTGGGCGCGCCCGCAATGCTGGTGATCAACAAGATTGATACGGTGGAGAAGGAGAAGCTGCTATCGGTGATGGCAGTGTACGGCGCGGCCCACGACTGGGACGCGGTGGTGCCCATCTCCGCCAAGACCGGCGAGGGCGTGGGCGAGCTGCTGGAGGTTTTAGGCGGCTGGCTGCCGGAGGGGCCCCAGTTGTTTCCTGACGGTGCGGTCACTGACCAGCCGGAGCGGCAGATCATGGCGGAGATCGTCCGGGAAAAGCTGCTGCGGGAGCTGGACAAGGAAATTCCCCACGGCACGGCGGTGGAGGTAACGAAATTTTCCCAGCGGGACAATGACATCATTGACTGCCATGTGACCATATACTGTGAAAAGGCATCCCATAAGGGCATTATCATCGGCAAGGGCGGGGCTATGTTGAAGAAAATCAGCACCCAGGCCCGGCAGGATATGGAGGCGTTCATGGGGGCCAAGGTGTATTTGGAGACCTGGGTGAAGGTAAAGGAGAACTGGCGGGACAACCCGGCGGCTATCCAGAACTTCGGGTATACGGAGGACTGAGAACATGGTGGATATCGAAACCTGGATGGGGGAGCTGTCCGGGAAGATGGCGGATCGATTCGGCCCGCGTTTGCTGTATCTGGGTCTGCAGGGCAGTTATGGTCGGGGCGAGGCCAATGAGGACAGCGACATCGACGTGGTGGCGGTGCTGGACCAGGTGGAGCTCAGCGATTTGGACGTCTACAAGGCCATTGTATCCGCCATGCCGGAGGGGGAGAAAGCCTGCGGGTTCCTTGGCGGTGCGTCGGAACTGAAAAACTGGCCCAAATATGATTTGCTGACGCTGGTGCAGGATACGCGGACGGTCTACGGCACACTGGACGGTCTTGTGCCGCCCATGGGCCGGAAGGAGCTGGCGGAGGGAGCCGCCATCGGAGCGTCGGGGCTGTACCACGCCGCCGTCCATTCCTACTTGTACGCACCCCAGGAGGAATGGCCCGGTTTTTTGAAAGCGGCCGGGAAAAGCACATTCTTTGTACTGCGGACGCTGCACGAGCTGCGCTGCGGCCAGCGGGTGAGCGCCAGGCGGGAGCTGTTGGCCTGCTTGACGGGGGACGAGCGGGCGCTGCTGGCCCCGGAGGAGGGAGAGGGGGCGGAGGCGGCCTTTGCCCGGTTGATCCGCTGGAGCGCTTCCGCAATGGCGGAGGCCAATCGGGCCGGTGGAGGGAACTGATATGGAGTATACGCCGAAAGAAATTGTATTGAAGAATGGGAAAACCTGTGTCATCCGCCGCCCGGAGGAGGCGGACGCGGAACGGTTGCTGCGCAGCCAGAAGGAGGCCAGCGGCGAAACGCCTTATTTGGTGGTGATACCGGAGGAGATTGACTGGACGGCGGAGGAGCAGGCTGGGTGGATCAAACGCTGGAACGCTGCTGCTGAAGGAGCTGCTGGCCGCCGCGAAAGCCGCCGGCTATGAGCAGGCGGAGCTGGACGTGGTGTCCGCCAACGCTCCCGCTGTTGGGCTGTACCGGAAGCTGGGCTTTGAGACAGTGGGGACCATCCCTCGGGCCATGAGATACCAGGACGGGAGCTATGCGGATTTCCTGCTGATGGCAAAATCCTTGCTTTGACGAAACCGGACACAAATATTACCTGACATAATCCCGCCGCCCTTGCCCATGCTAATGGTATGGACAGGAGGGACGGCAATGGAAACAGCGTTTTGGGATCTGTTTTGGAATACCGGGATGCCGGAGGCGTGGCTGATGAGCCGGGATATGGGGGCGGTTCCTCTGTCCGGCGGGGATCAGGGGGCTGGACAGGGCCTGTTAAGCCCACAGATCACCCCGTCCGCCGCGCCGATGAGCGAGATACCCGGTAGCCCGAAAAATATTTACTGAATCAGATTGTCCCGGGCCTGCCGGGGCATACATAGGAGCGTGTTTATGCACCTGACCACCAATGCCCTCGTGCTGCGCGAGGTAAATTACAAAGAATCGGATAAGATCCTCACCCTGCTGACCGAGAAGGAGGGGAAACGCACCGTATCCGCCCATGGGTGCCGGAAAAAGGACAGCCCCATTGCCTCCGCCTGCCAGCTTCTGAACTGGGGAGAGTTCACCCTGTACGAGTTCCGGGGGATGTGGTCGGTGAAGGAGACCGCCTCGGAGCGGCTGTTTGACGGCATCCGGGGGGATCTGGAGAAGATTGCCCTGGCCAGCTACCTGATGGAGGTCACCGAGACCCTGGCGGAGGAGGGCCAGCCTGATCCCGGCCTGCTGTCGGTTACCCTGAACTGCCTCCATGCCATGGACAAGCTGCGTGTCCCCCTGTCCCAGGTAAAATCCGCTTTTGAGTGGCGTTCCATGGCGCTGGCGGGGTATGAACCCCAGCTCGAACGGTGCGGCGTGTGCTTCCGGGAGAAGCCCAACGATCCCCACATCCATTTGGGGGAGGGCACCGTCCACTGTGCCGCCTGCCGGGAAAAGCTGGGAGAGGGAGTGTCCATGCCCCTGACCGTGTCGGCCCTGGCCGCCCTGCGGCATATTGTGTGGGGGCCGCGGAAACGTCTGCTGGCTTTCCGGCTGGATGTAGACGGGATGAGACGGCTGGGCGAGGCGTCGGAGGCATACCTCATGACCCGGCTGGAGCGTGGGTTCCGCACACTGGACTTTTACAAATCCATCACGTATAAACCAAATTGGGCGAAGCCATAGGAGGGCGGAGCCCCACATAAAATGAGGATCGAGAACATGACACAGCTATTTGAAAAATCCATAGAGACACTGGAGCTGCCCCGGGTTTTGGCCCTGCTGGCAAACGAGGCGGTGACGGAAGAAGGGAAGGAGCGCTGCCTGTCCCTGCGGCCCATCAGCGTGCAGAACGACGTGCACCGTCTGCAAAAACAGACCTCCGCCGCGTTCGATCTGCTGGTAAAGCACGGTACGCCGTCCCTGTTGGGGGTGCGTCCGGTGGACATGGCCCTGCAAAGGGCGGATCGGGGGGGCGCGCTGAATACCCGGGAGCTGCTGGACATCGCCCAGGTGCTGCGGTGTGCCCGGAATGTGCGGGAATACGGATCCGGGAACGGCGAGGTGAAAACCGTTCTGGACGGTTATTTTGAAAGCCTTACCGCCAACCGCTTTTTGGAGGATAAGATCACCGGATCCATCCTCAGCGAGGAGGAGATTGCCGACGCCGCCTCCCCGGAGCTGGCGGATATCCGGCGGCACATCCGGGCGGCGGCGGGGAAGGTGCGGGATGTGCTCAACCGCCTGATCTCGTCCAACCAGTCCAAGTATTTGCAGGACGCCATTATCACCATGCGCGGGGGCCGGTATGTGGTGCCCGTGAAAAGCGAACATAAAAACGAAATTCCCGGCCTGGTCCACGACGTGTCCGGATCCGGCGGCACTTTCTTCATCGAACCCATGGGGGTGGTGAATGCCAACAACGAACTGCGGGAGCTCCAGATGAAGGAGCAGAAGGAGATCGAGCGCATCCTGGCGGAGCTGTCCGCCGACTGTGCCGGGTTCAAAACGGATATTGAGGACGATTATCAAACCCTGGTGTCTTTGGACTGCATTTTTGCCCGGGCCAAGCTGTCCTCCACCATGGGGGCCATGGAGCCGGCGCTGGGCAGCCACATTGAGCTGAAAAAGGCCCGGCACCCCCTGCTGGACCCCAAGACCGCCGTGCGCAATGATCTGACCCTGGGCGGCGGCTTTGACACCCTGGTGATCACCGGCCCCAACACCGGCGGCAAAACGGTGACGCTGAAAACCTTGGGCCTGCTGACCCTGATGGCCCAGTGCGGCCTGCACATCCCGGCCTCTGACGGTTCCACCGTGAAGGTGTGTTCCGCCGTGCTGGCGGACATCGGCGACGAGCAGTCCATCGACCAGTCCCTGTCCACCTTCTCCTCTCACATGACCAACATCGTGGCCATTTTGGAGCAGGCGGACGATGGGACGCTGATCCTGTTTGACGAGCTGGGCGCGGGCACCGACCCGGTGGAGGGCGCGGCGCTGGCCGCCGCCATCATCGAGTCCGCCCGGGCCATGGGGGTCACGGTGGCGGCCACCACCCACTATGCCGAGCTGAAGGTGTACGCCATGACCACCGCCGGTGTGGAGAACGCCTCCTGCGAGTTTGATGTGGAGACGCTGGCCCCCACCTACCGGGTGCTCATCGGTATCCCCGGCAAGTCCAATGCCTTTGCCATTTCCCGGCGGCTGGGCCTGCCTGATTATATCATCCAGAAGGCCGCCGACCGCATTGACGCGGAAAATGTGCGCTTTGAGGACGTGCTCAGCCAGCTGGACCTCCAGCGCCAGGCCATGGAGAAGGAGAAGGAGCAGGCGGCCAAGCTGCGCCGTGAGATGGAGGAGGCCCGCTCACAGGCGGAGCAGTACCGCCAGCGTATCGAGGAGGAGCGCCAGAAGGCCACGGAGAAGGCCCAGGCGGAGGCCCGTGCTATCATCGAACAGGCTCGTGACGCGGCGGATCAGACCTTTAAAGAGCTGAACGAGATGCGCCGCCGTCAGGAGCAGGCCCGCGAGTGGGTGGATGACAACGAACAGCGCGCCGATCTGCGCCGGAAGCTCAACGAAGCGGACTCCGCCCTGGGCGGCAAAAAGGAGGATCTGCCGCCTCCGCCGCCCACCCGGGACGCCGTGGTGGGCGACACGGTGGAGCTGGTGAAAATGGGCACCCAGGCGGAGGTGGTAGGCGTCAACAAGGACGGTACCCTCCAGCTCCAGGCGGGGATTTTGAAGCTGAAGGCAAAACAGAGCGAGGTGCGGGTGCTGGAGGACGTCACCGCACGGAAAAAGCAGAGCGCCAAGGACAAACAGCGTGCCGCGTCGGTGAGCCGGCCCTTCCGGGCCTCCGCCGCCAAGGCGGAGTTGGATCTGCGGGGCATGATGGTGGACGAGGCGCTGGGCGCGGTGGATATGTTCCTGGACAACGCCCTGATGGGCAAGCTGGAGACGGTGACCATCATCCACGGCAAGGGTACCGGCGCGCTGCGCAAGGCGGTGCGGGAGCATTTGAAGCGAAGCCGCTACGTTAGGGAGTACCGTCCTGGAGCCTATGGAGAAGGGGAGGATGGCGTGACGGTGGCAACGCTTCGGTGATGGATGCCGTCCAAGCCTTCGTCCCCTCGGAGAGCGGAAGGGGGCCCGCGGGGGAAACTGGTTTCCCCCGTGAGCGCGGCCTGTCGCGGAGCGACCGGCTTTCCGCAGAAAGCCGCCGCGCTTGGAGGATGGCGTGACAGTGGCAACGCTTCGGTGAAAACTGGTGTCCGCGAACAGCGCACACATTTGGAAACCACAGGCAATGGTGGTGAATTGTGGGCGGTTTTTACGAAAGTGCCAATGAGAATTTGGTGAAAATGCTCTTGACGTTTGGGGGCTAAATTTGGTATCCTATCATAGTACAAAGATTCGGAGTAGGACCGGTTTGTGGCAAGGCTGTCCGGAGCCGAAACTTTTTGATGGAGGGAATCGCTCATGTTTATGAAAGAGACGATGGTAAACAACCAGGTCGGTCTGCACGCCCGGCCGGCTACGTTTTTTATCCAAAAAGCCAACGAGTTCAAAAGCTCCATCTGGGTGGAGAAGGAAGACCGCCGCGTCAACGCCAAAAGCCTGCTGGGCGTCTTGTCCCTGGGCATTGTGAAGGGCACGGCCATCAACCTCATTGCCGACGGCCCCGATGAGGAGGCTGCCATCAATGCGCTGGTGGAGCTTATCAATTCCGAGTTTTCTGAGTAAATTTAGGTATCACTGCAAGAAACAAAAAGCGCCGCGAAAAGCGGCGCTTTTTTTGTAAAAAGCGCGAGCGTAGGCTGGCAGGACCAGATGGACCGGAACCAGTCCGAGACGGAGGGAAGCCGGGCCGTAAGCCAGCCCAACGCGAGCGTGACAAGGAGAAGGTGCAACGATAGGCGCATAGGGAGGTGATCGGGTGACCTTTGAAGAACTTCGGGACAAGGCCCACGCCCTGCCGCTGAAGCCGGGCGTATACATCATGCAGAACATGGCCAGCGAGGTCATTTACGTGGGCAAGGCCAAGGCGCTGAAAAACAGGGTGAGCCAGTACTTCCAGGATCAGTCCCGGCACAATGAAAAGACCCGGGCCATGGTCAGTCAGATTGACCACTTCGACGTGATTGTGGTGCAGTCGGAGTTTGAGGCCCTGGTGCTGGAGTGCGCCCTCATCAAGCGCCACCAGCCCCGGTATAATATTCTGCTTAAGGACAGTAAAGGCTTCCCCTACATCCGGCTGTCTCCAGGGGATTATCCCCATTTTTCCTTGGCCTCCAAAGCGGAGGACGATGGGGCGCGGTACTTCGGCCCCTACGGGAGCCGGGGGGCCAGCCAGGGCATCATTGATGCTCTGCGGGAAGCCCTGCGGTTGCCCGGGTGCCGCCGGAAGTTCCCTCGAGACATCGGCAGAGAGCGCCCCTGCCTCAACTTCCACATGGGCGTGTGCGATGGCTATTGCCGCCCGGAGATGGATCAGACCCAGTACCGCCGATCCATCGACCAGGCGGTGCGGCTGCTGGAGGGCCGTCTGGACGAGGTGCTGGACGAGCTCACCGCCGAGATGGAGCTGGCGGCGGAGGAGCTGCGCTTTGAAAAAGCTGCCCAGCTTCGGGATCGCATCCGCTCCATCCAGCTGCTGTCCAAGCGGCAGAAAGCAGTAGCCGGGTCGCTGGCGGACACCGATGTGGTAGGCTACCACCGGGGGGAGGCCAAAAGCTGTTTTGTGGTGCTGCACTACATGGACCGCGAGCTGGCGGCCAAGGACTGGGAGCTGTTGGGCGTCCCCATGGAGGACGAGCAAACCACCGTGTCCACCCTTGCGGCGCAGTATTACGGCGGGCGGGGCCAGCTGCCCCGGCAGATTCTGTTGCCCTGCGACATTGACGAGCAGGTGGAGCTGGCCCGGATGCTCACCGAGGCGGTGGGCCGCAAGGTGGAGGTTCTCACTCCCCAGCGGGGGGCCAAGATGGAGCTGGTACGCTTGGCCAACGAAAATGCCGCTGAGGAAGTACTCCGGGCTACCACGGCGGAAGAACGCCGATCCAAGCTCACGGAGCTGCTTGGCTCCACGCTGGGGCTGGAGGAGCTACCCCGCCGGATTGAGGCGTTCGATATCTCCAACACGGGCAGTTCGGATATTGTGGCGTCCATGACCGTCCACATCGACGGCAGGCCGCTGAAGCGGGATTACCGCCATTTCAAGTTGAAGGATATGCCCCATGCCGATGACTACGCCTCCATGGAGCAAGTGGTGGAACGGCGGTTCCGGCGCTATCTGGACGGAGACGAGAAGTTTGCCGGCAGGCCCGATCTGCTGTTGATGGACGGCGGCGCGGGGCAGGTAAAGGTAGCGGAGGAGGTACTGGCCAAGCTGGGGCTGGGGGATATCCCCGTGTACGGTATGGTGAAGGACAACCGCCACCGCACCCGGGCCCTGGTGGCCGGGGACGGCCGGGAGATCGGCATCCAGGCCAACCAGGCCCTGTTCGCCATGGTGGGCCGTATCCAGGAGGAGACACACCGCTTTGCCATCGAGTTCCACCGCCAGCAGCAGGCCGGACACCTGAAGGGCTCATCGCTGGACGAGATACCCGGTGTGGGTCCGACACGCAAGGCACAGCTGCTGAAGGCGTTTAAGAGCATAAAGGCCGTGAAAGCGGCATCGCTGGAGGAACTGACCGCCGTTGTGCCAAAAAACACCGCCCAGGCGGTATACAGCCATTTTCACAAATCAGAAAACCCACAGGGAAAGGACGAGACGCCATGAGAGTGATCACCGGCCTGGCCAAGGGGCGGCGCTTAGCGGAGCTGCCTGGCCTGGATACACGACCCACCACATCTAAGATGAAAGAGGGCTTGTTCAGTGCGATCCAGTTCGATGTTGAGGGCAGGCGGGTGCTGGACCTGTTTGCCGGCACGGGCCAACTGGGCATTGAGGCATTGTCCCGGGGAGCGTCCTTCTGCGATTTTGTGGACAGTGCCCCCGCCGCGATGAAAATTGTACAGCGCAATATAAAAGCCTGCGGTTTTGAGGACCGGTGCGCCTGCCACGGGAAGGATTTTGCCGCTTTTCTCAGCCGCGGCCGGGAGAAGTACGGGCTTATCTTCCTTGACCCGCCCTACACGTCGGGGAATCTGGAACGCGCGCTGGAGCTTATCACAACGATTGACATCGTGGCGGAAAATGGTATAATAGTCTGCGAAAGTCCGTCGGATCACCAGTTGCCGGAGTCCCTGCCCCTGTATGAAAAGGGCAGGGAGTATCGATACGGCAAAATCAAATTTACCCTATACCGCAGGAGGGCATGAACCATGAGACGTGCCATCTATCCCGGCAGCTTCGATCCGGTGACCCTGGGCCACCTGGATATCATTAAGCGGGCCGCCGCCATTTTTGATGAGCTTATTGTCTGTGTCAGCGTCAATTCGGCCAAGGACAGGGGGCTGTTTTCCCCGGAGGAGCGGGTAGATCTGATCCGGAGGGTGACGGAGGATCTGCCCAATGTGAAGGTGGACTGCTCCCGGGAGCTGCTGGCGGACTATGCCAGGCGCAGCCGTTCCCGGGTTTTGGTGAAGGGCCTGCGGGCGGTATCCGACTATGAGACGGAGATCCAGATGGCCATGATCAACGCCAAGCTCTACCCCAAACTGGACACGGTGTTCCTGTATACACGCCCGAAATATGCCTACCTCAGTTCCACCGTGGTGAAGGAAATGGCCCGGTACGGGGCGGATCTGTCTGACTTCGTGCCCCGGCAGATCATTGAGCAGGTACAATCGAAGGTGGCGGACAGCATTCCCCGAGAGGGCGGCTGACGCAAGGCAATCAGTTTACTTAAAGGAGATATGAAAATGGCTACTGCCGTAGATGAATTGCTGGATATGCTGTTTGACATGATCGACGAGGCGAAAAACGCCGCCTTCAGCGGCGACAAGTGCGTGATCGACAGGGATAAGGCGCTGGATCTCATTGAGGATGCCAAAAAGCAGCTTCCGGTGGATCTGGCGGAGGCCAGGAAAATCCTCAGTGCCCGCAACGAGTATTTGGCTGCCGCAAAGCGGGAGGCCGACGAGATCCGGAAACGGGCGGAGATCGAGGCCAATCAGATGACCAGCGAGGCGCCGATTATGAATGCGGCCCGTCAAAAGGCGCGGGAGATCGTGGTGCACGCCGAGGACGAGGCCAAAAAGGCCCGGCGGGAGGCCAACGAGTACTGCGTGGATCTCCTGCGGCGCACAGAGGACGCGCTGGCCGCCGCCCATTCGGAGATGCGGCAGGTGCATACCCAGTTCCGCACCAGCATGGGGACAGGCCCGGTGTCCGGAGGCGGACAGTCCGGCGCCAGCAGGATGTACGATGCTGAGGCGGATGGATGAAGTCCCGGATATTGGACAACTTAATCAGTGGAAAATCCCGCCGCGGGACACTGCGGCGGGATTTTTGTGTATATTCATGCCGGTTTGGTGATAATGTCCTGCCACATAAAACGAATGTTTGTGCGAACAAATGACGCACAACGGCGGGAAAACGCAAAATCTGTCGGAAAAAAGTTCTTGCTTTTTTGGGAGGCGTAAGGTATACTGGAAAACACAATGGAGTGAAATGGAGGAAAATCTCTATTTTGTGGGGGAGATTGGAGGGAGAAGGATGACCGGCACCTATGAGCACAGCATCGACAATGCCGGTCGTCTCATTGTGCCCGCCAAGCTCCGGGACAAGCTGGGCTCTACCTTCTATCTGTCTGTCGGTGTCAAGGAAAACCTGACCCTCTATCCCATGGAGACCTGGGACAAGCTCCGCCAGCGGGTGTCCGAGCTGTCCACCACCGACGCGGCGGCCATGGATCTGTTTTTTGCCAGTGCCCAGCTGTGTGAGGCGGACAAGCAGTGGCGCTTCCAGATCCCGTCCTATTTGAAGGACTACGCCAAAATTGACAGGGATGTGGTGGTCACCGGCAACAACGACCGGGCCCAGATTTGGAGCGCGGACAACTGGAAGGCTAAGACCCAGCAGCAGCTCAACCCCGAGACCATTGCCAACCTGATGAAGAATCTGGGGATTTGATTATGGAATATACCCACAAGCCGGTGCTCCTGCGGCCCTGTCTGGACGGGCTGAACATCCGCCCGGATGGGATTTACGTGGATGGCACCCTGGGCCGGGCGGGCCATTCCCTGGAAATTGCAAAGCGCCTCACCACGGGGCGGCTGATCGCCGTTGATAGGGACGAAGCCGCTCTGGACGCCGCCCCCGCCCGTTTGGAGGGGCACATGGACAAGGTGACCCTGGTGCGGGGAAACTTCGGCGGCTTGAACGCCATCCTGTCCCGCCTGAATGTGGACGGGGTGGATGGGATGCTGTTCGATTTGGGAGTGTCCTCCCCACAGTTGGACGATGGGAGCAGGGGATTTTCCTACTTGCAGGACGCCCCGCTGGATATGCGCATGGATCAGTCCGCTCCCCTTACGGCACAGGACGTGGTAAACGGCTGGAGCCAGGAGGAGCTGAAGCGGATTTTACGGCAGTACGGCGAGGAGCGCTACTCCGGCCTCATTGCCGCCGCCATTGTCCGGGAGAGGGGACAAGCTCCCATCGAGACCACTGGGCAGTTGGCGGAGATCATCCGGGACGCCATGCCGGCCAAGGCCCGGAAGGAAAAGCAGCACCCAGCCAAGCGCTCCTTTCAGGCCATCCGAATCGCTGTTAACGATGAGCTGGGCGAGGTGGAGCGGCTGCTGGACGGTGTGCTGGACGTACTGAACCCCGGCGGACGGATCGCGATCATTTCCTTCCACTCTCTGGAGGATAGGCTGGTCAAGACCGCCTATGCCGGATGGGCAAAGGGCTGTACCTGTCCGCCGGACTTCCCGGTGTGTGTGTGCGGCAAAACCCCCAAGGTGCGCTTGGTGGGCAAACGGCCCATTGTGGCGGACGGGGAAGAACTAGACGATAACCCACGCGCCCGGAGCGCTAAGCTGCGCGTTGCCGAGAAGCTGTAGATAAGGCCCTGCGGACAGACGGCAGGGCGCAAGCAAATGCAGAGGAGAGAGCGCAATGGCTGCTCAGAGAAGACGCAGAAAAAACGATAGAAGATATCGTACCTACGGCAGTGTGGCCTACCAGCCCGAGGTGGAGCAGGAGCCTGTCCAGACGCCCTCCCGCCGGGAGCGCATCCACGGCAATACTGCCCGCCGTCCAGAGCCTGCCCGCCGCCCCCGGATTACCCCCCGGAAGCGTCCGGCGGCCCGACCCGAGGTACAGGTACGCACCCAGAGCGCCGTGGCCCCCTTTGCGGTGGTGGGTATCTTCTCGGTGCTGGTGTGCACCCTGCTGCTGGTGATGAGCATGGCTCAGCTGGCGGTGGCCAACCGTGAGATCGTGGATTTGCGGGAAAATCTGGCCGATCTCCAGGACGAGGGCCAGACGCTCCAGGCCAAGTATGAGCTGGTGTTTGATCTGGAGGCCATTGAGAAGATGTTTTTGTCCAACGGCACTATGGTGCGGGCTGGAGCGGGTCAGACCGTATACCTGGATCTGTCCGCGCCGGACAGCGTGATTTATTATGATGGGGCAGGGGAGGGCCTGTCTGCTATGCTTCAGCGGGCCGAACAGTATTTTGCCGGTTTGTTGTCATAAATGGAGTGGTGTGGTACATAAACTGCCAATAGAGAAACACCGGGGCGCGAGAAATGTACGTTTCCCGCGCCCTTCTTGCCCATATGTTGATGGAGGTAAAAGCCTATGCAGGATCCCAAACGGACACCGCGCAAGGGGGATCACGGACGGAGCAACCGAAGCCTGTTCCGGCGCACCATTTTCCTGATGGTGGTACTGGGGATTGGGATATTTCTCCCTCTGATTGCCCAGCTATATAAGCTGCAAATCGTGGAGCACACCCAGTGGCAGGAACGGGCGGCCAACCAGCAGACCAAAGATGTTCCCGTCTCCGCAGGCCGGGGCACGATCTACGATAGGGAAGGCCGGACCATGGCGCTGTCTGCCACGGTCTATAAACTGATCCTGTCCCCTGTGGGGGTGCTGCGTTCCATTGAGGAGGACGATTACGACACCGAGGCCGAATACAAGCAGGCCCTCTACGACAGACGCAAGCTGATTGTGGATTGGCTGGTGGACACCTTCGGCTATGACGAGGATGATATGTGGGATCAGATCGAATACACCGCCTCGGCCTATCAGGTGCTGGCCCGGGAGCTGGAGGAGGAGGACGCGGAAAAGGTGCGCTCCTTCACCAGTAAAAACGGGATCTCCGGCCTGCTCTATCTCAGCCCGGACAGCAAGCGCTACTACCCCTATTCCAGCGTGGGATCCCATGTTCTGGGCTATATGGCCCAGAACAAAACCAGCGGAGACAATAAGATAGGCGTCCAGGGGGTTGAGGCCATGTATGAGGACGCCCTGTCCGGATCCCTTGGTCGGGTGGTCACGTCGAAGAACGGCTTGGGCGTGGAGATGATCTCCGGCTACGAGATGTATTTTGACGCGGAGGAGGGCTGCGACATTACCCTCACTCTGGATGAGCGCATCCAGGCCATGCTGGAGCAGACGCTGGCGGAGGGCATTTCCACCTATGATGTGCAGAAGGGGGCCTTCGGCATCGCCATGAACCCCAAGACTGGAGCGATTCTGGCTATGGCCAGCACCCCAGACTTTGATCCAAATGAATACGCGAAAATTCTCGACAGCGATTTGCAGCAGGAGCTGGAGTCGCTGGCGGCGGAGAAGGGGGAGGACAGCGACGAGTACAAGGCCGCCCTGAAATCTGCCCGGGATGCGCAGTGGAAGAACCGTGCGCTGGGGGAGGCCTACGAACCCGGCTCCGTGTTCAAGCCCATCACCGTGTCCATGGCGCTGGAGGAGGGCATCATCTCCATGAACGACCACTTCCAGTGCAGCGGCGGCAAAGTGGTGGGGGATCGTACGATCAGCTGCCATAAGCGCACCGGCCACGGCGACCAGGTTCTGACCAAGGCCGTGGGCAACTCCTGCAACGTGGCCCTGATGACCATTGCGGAGAGGATGGGTCCGGACATTATGTGGAAGTATTTTGGGGACTTCGGACTGTTTGACTACACCGGCATCGACTTGGCGGGGGAGGGCGAGGACGTGTTCTGGCCGGAGAGCGAGTTCAAGGGTCCCTACGGGGCGCAGTCGGTGGCGGTAGGTTCCTTCGGGCAGCGCTTCAAGGTCACCCCCATCCAAATGATTACCGCGTTCGCCGCCGTCATCAACGGCGGGCACCTGCTGGAGCCTTATGTGGTGCAGTCCATCGCGGACGGCGATGGGAACACTGTGTACTACCATGAGACTACCGAGGTGCGGCAGGTCATCAGCGAGGATACCTCCGACAAGGTGCGCGGCATCCTGGAGAGTGTAGTAGCCAACGACTCCGGACACAATGCCAGCATGAATGGCTACCGTATCGGCGGCAAGACGGGCACGTCGGAGCTGCTGGATCGGAAGAATGATCCTGGATACAACAAGGACGTCATGTGTTCCTTCATGGGCTTTGCCCCGGCGGATGACCCCGAGGTGCTGGTGCTGTTGGTGTATGATACGCCCAAGCGCTCCGGCCCCGGTTCCAGCTATACGGCGTCGGGCACCTACATCAGCGGCGGCAATATCGCCGCCCCCATGGCAGGGCAGCTCATCGCGAATATTTTGGACTACATTGGCATTGAACGGGTCTATTCCGACAACGAGCTGGCGGGGCCGGACACCGCCATGCCCAGGGTCACGGGCCAGGAGCTGACGGTGGCCAAGAGCAGCCTGCAAAGCGTGGGTTTCCAGTGCCGCACGGTGGGCACGGGCAGCATTGTCCAAGGCCAGGTGCCCGCGGCGGGGGTATCCATACCAGGCGGATCCACGGTGGTGCTCTATCTCGGGGAGGACGCGCCTACAGAGCAGGTGGAGGTGCCCAGTCTGACCGGACTGAGTCCCACCGAGAGCAAAAACAAATTGGAGGCGCTGGGCCTGTTCATGCGGGCCACCGGCGTGGTGGACTATAACGATCCCAGTGTGGAGGGGGCCAGCCAGACCATTGCCGAGGGTACCATGGTGTCCCTTGGCACGGTGGTGGAGGTGCGGTTTGTGAGCACCATAGAATACGGCGATCAGGGCGGCGCTTAGCGCCCGGATGGTATGGAATATGAATATGGAACAGAGTACGACAAAAGCCCCTGTGGCTGTAGTGGGCCATGGGGGAACGCTGACAGCCCAGCTGCTGCGCAGGCTCCAGCCCCATCCGGTGGTGGAGCTGACCCCGTGCCAAGCGGCGCTGGCGGAAGGACGGTACCGGGCGGTGGTGGTGGAGAACTTCGAGCCGCATACGCCCGGTGCGCTGAGCGTCTGCGCTGCGGCCCGGTGGGAGTTGTCCCGCCGGACGCAGGTGACGGTGGTGGGCCTGGATGACCCGGAAGGACGGCGGTTTGCCGCTGCCGGAGGAGGATCGGTGTATGCTTACTCCGATGGAAAACCACAGGCTGACCTTACCGCTAAAAATGTCCGCCTGTGGGGGGAGCGGCTGGAGTTCGAGGCCCTCACCCACAGGGAGCTGCTGCGGGTGAGGGTGAACGCCGGACAGGAGCCCCGCTTGTATGATCATCTGGCGGCGCTGGCCGGAGCGCTGGCGCTGGGGGTGTCCCTGGCGGACGCGGCGGCCAGGCTGGGCGGAAATTAAATGTTTGAGAAAAAGGGAATACCAAAGAAAAGAAAGTTGGAGGGAGTACAATGCGGATTTTGCTGGCGGCGCTGGTAGCTTTCGTCATCTCGGCGGTGGTGGGCTGGATTCTAATTCCCGCCCTGCGTGCCCTGCACGCGGGCCAGTCCATTAAGGAGATCGGCCCGAACTGGCACAAAAGCAAAGAGGGCACTCCTACCATGGGGGGCATCATGTTTATCGTGGCGGTGATCATCGCCATACTGGTCTTTAGTTGGCAGGAAATGGCGGCGGGAGATTTTTCCGCACTGTTTGTGTTGGCCTTTTCCCTGGTGTGCGGGGCCATCGGCTTTATCGATGATTTTGCCAAGATCCGCAAGCATGACAATACCGGCCTCACCGCCGGGTGGAAGTTCCTGCTCCAACTGGCGGCGGCCATCGCGTTTCTGGCTCTGCTGCGTTGGAAGGGGCACCTGGCCCCCAACCTGTATATCCCCTTTGTTAACGTCACCATCCCGGTGGCCTGGGGGATCTACCTGGTGTTTGCCGCCTTTGTCATGGTGGGCTGCGTCAACGCGGTCAACCTCACCGATGGGCTGGACGGTCTGGCGGGCAGCGTGACGCTGGCGGTGTCGGTGTTTTTTGCCGTGCTGTCCCACTGGTGGGAGCAGGGCGCGGTGGGCGTGTTCGCCGGGGCGCTGGCGGGGGGGCTGCTGGGCTTTCTGCTCTACAACTTCCACCCTGCCAAGGTATTTATGGGGGATACTGGGTCGCTGTTTTTGGGCGGCGCGGTGTGCGCCATGGCCTTTGCCCTGGACGCGCCGCTGGTGTTGGTGCCGGTGGGGATCATCTACATCGCCGAAACCATGAGCGATATCATACAGGTGGGCTATTTCAAGCTCACCCATGGCAAGCGGATTTTCCGCATGGCCCCCCTCCACCACCATCTGGAACTGGGCGGCTGGAGCGAGGTGCGCATTGTGCTCACCTTTACAGGCATCACTGTGGCATTCTGCCTGCTGGCGTTTGTGGGTGTGATGTACCGAAACGCCATCTGAGCGCGGGGAAGCGGACAGTGGGCAGCTTGGAGCGGAGCGAGGCCGAGCACAGGGCCGGTGCCCTATCCGGCCCGTAGATCAGGCCGAGTCGGAGTGAAAGCGACCGAGAGACCTGCCCGCTTCGCAGCGTGACAACATCTGAGTGCGCAGCGCGGTAATTTTGAGCAAAAGGAGGCTGAGTCCATGGCCAGAAAAGCAAAGCGGGATCTGACCATTGAACAGAAGCTGGCCAGGGGTCCCATTGATTTGCCCTTTCTGGCGCTGGTGATGCTGTTGACCGCAATAGGACTCATTATGGTGCTGTCTGCCTCCTTTGCCTCCGCTATGTATGATTTGGAGAACCTGACCAAGGGCGACCCCTACTACTATTTCAAACGGCAGGCCGGGTTTGCGGCGGCGGGCGTGGTTGCCATGTTCGTCATCTCCAAAATCGACTACCAGCAGTTCCGCTGGATGTCCATTTTTGTTCTGGCCGCGTCGGTGGTATTGATGTTGCTGGTGTTTACTCCTCTGGGGCGCACCGGCGGCGGAGCGCGGCGCTGGATTCGGCTTGGTCCTGTCCGTTTCCAGCCGTCAGAAATTGCGAAAATCGGCGTGATCCTGTTTTTTGCCGCCCGATTGTCCAAACGAAAGCCGCAGCTGGGTCCGCCGCCAAAGAAAAAGTGGAACAGGCGCACTCTTTTGGGGCGGACGTGTGAGAAGCTGGACAGCATCGGTTTTTTGGAGCTGATCCCCTATGGCATTGCCCTGGGGGTGGTGCTGGGGGTTATCGCTTTACAGGAGCATATGTCGGCCATGATCCTGGTGATTGTGGGGGCGGCCTCGGTGCTGTTCGCGGCGGGCATCCGGTTGGGTTGGTTTGCAGCCGGCGGGACGCTGATAGGGGCGGGGCTGTGGTTCATCATCACGCAGACGGACTATATGAAGCTGCGCATCCAGATCTGGCAGGATCCCTCCAGCGATCTGCGGAGAGGCGGTTACCAGCCCTGGCAGGGGCGAATCGCCATCGGCTCCGGCGGGCTGCTGGGAACGGGTTTGGGCAACAGCCGCCAGAAATACCTGTTTCTTCCCGAGGAGCATAATGATTACATTTTTGCCATCGTCTGCGAGGAGCTGGGCATGGTGGGGGCGTGTATGATCATCGCCCTGTTTGCCCTGTTGATCATCCGGGGATTCTGGCTGGCCATCCACGCCCACGACAGGTTCGGCACCCTGCTGTTGGTGGGCATTATGTCGCTGATGGCGTTCCAGGTGTTTTTCAACATCGGTGTGGTGACGGGCGTTCTGCCCCCTACCGGCATTTCCCTGCCGTTTTTCAGCTATGGCGGCACGGCGCTGATGATACAGCTGGCGGAAATGGGTATGGTACTTAGCGTGTCACGACAGATTGCCGCCCCCAAGGCTGAATAAGAGGAAAGGTGGAGACAAGAGAATGGAGCTTGTGAAACAAACAGGGATCCCCGCAAAGCGCGGCCCACGGAGGGCGCGGTTTTCGCCAAGTGAACTTTGTTTCGATGATGTGAGGACGACATGAAAGTGATATTTACCTGCGGCGGCTCGGCGGGTCATGTGAACCCAGCGCTGGCGGTGGCCCAGCAGTTTGAGTCCCACCATCCCGGCTGCGAAATCCTGTTTATCGGCGCGGAACGGGGGATGGAGCAGCGGCTGGTCACTCAGGCGGGCTATCCCATCAAAACGGTGAAGGTGTCTACCTTTGAGCGCTCCTGGAGCTTCAAGGTGCTCAAGCACAATGTGGGCAGCGCGTTCAAAATCCCCGTGGGCCAGCATGAGGCGGCATCGATCCTCAAGCAGTTCAAGCCCGATTTGGTGGTGGGCACCGGGGGCTACGCCTCCTATCCCGCCGTCCATGAGGCGGCAAAGCGCCGTATTCCCACCGCCATCCATGAATCCAACGCCTATCCGGGGTTGACCACCCGGACGCTGTCCAATAAGGTGGATTTGGTGATGGTGGGCTTCCCCGAGGCGGCGGAATACTACAAGGATGCCAAACGGGTGGCGGTTACCGGCACCCCCGTGCGGGGAGAGTTTTTTTCCCTGGATCGGGATCGGGCCCGGCTGGAACTGGGTCTGACGGACAGCCAGCCGCTGGTGATCTCCTTCTGGGGATCTCAGGGGGCGGGGCACATGAGCGAGCACACGGTGGATCTTGTGGAGCGCTGGGCGGCGGAGGATCGCCGCTTCCACTACATCCACGCCGCCGGACGGGACTATGAGGATATGACCACTGAGCTGAAAAAACGGAAGGTGGCCGTGTCCGAGAATGAAGTGCGGCCCTATATCGACAACATGCCGGCGGTGATGGCCGCTGCCGACCTGGTAATATGCCGGGCCGGGGCGTCCACCATCGGGGAGCTGACCGCCCTGGGCAAGCCTGCCATCCTGGTGCCGTCCCCCTTCGTGGCGGCAAACCACCAGTACAAAAACGCCAAAGTGCTGGCGGACCGGGGTGGGGTGGAGCTCATTGAGGAAAAAGGCTGCACCGGGGAGGGCCTGTACCGCGCGGCCTTGGAACTGCTGGCGGACGGCAGCCGTCGGGCGGCGATGGGCCGGGCGCTGAAGGAGCTTGCCTCCCCCCATGCCGCTCAAGACATCTATGAAAACCTCATGTCCCTATTGAAAAAATAACAAGGGCGAACCCCTCCACATAGAATGAATGGAGATTTCTTTCTATGGGGAGGCTTTGCCATGAGCGTAATGTACATTTCTGGTGGTAGGCCGCTGGAGGGTGAGCTTACCGTCCATGGGGCAAAAAACAGCGTACTACCCATTTTATCGGCCTGCCTGCTGGCCCGGGGGCCGGTGACACTCAACAACTGTCCACGGCTTACCGATGTGGATGCCGCATTGGGTATTCTGCGGCACCTGGGCTGCCGGGTGGAGCGGGAGGGCCACGCCATCACGGTGGATCCCTCCGGGGCGGCGGGGAGTACCATTACCGAGGAGCAGATGCGCTCCATGCGCTCATCCATCATCTTTTTGGGTCCGTTGCTGGCCCGGACGGGGGAGGCCCATCTGACCTACCCCGGCGGGTGCGAGCTGGGCCCCCGGCCCATTGATTTGCACCTGTCCGCCATCCGGGCCCTTGGGTGCCAGGTGCGGGAGGATCGGGGCATCCACTGCACAGGCAGGCCGAGAGGGGGCGAGGTGCAACTCTCCCTGCCCAGTGTGGGGGCCACGGAAAACGCGATTTTGTGCGCGGTGGGGGCGGACGGCCCCACTACTATCACCAACGCCGCTCGGGAACCGGAGATCGGCGATTTGCAGAGCTTCCTCAACAGCCTGGGGGCCAATATCCGTGGTGCGGGCAGCTCCACCATTACCGTGGAGGGTGGCAGGGAGCTGTCCGGCGGGGAATATGCCGTCATGGGCGATCGCATTGTGGCGGCGACCCTGCTGTCCGCCGCCGCTGCCGCGGGGGGCAGGGTACGGTTGAGCGGGGTGGACTGGCGGCATTTGTCAACCGTCCTGTCCGTGTTCCACCAGGCGGGCTGCCGGGTGGAAAGCAGATTGGAATACGTGGAGCTGGAACGGGATCGGAATGTGTCTTTGAAAGGTGTGCCCACCGTCCGAACAGCCCCCTATCCCGGCTTTCCCACTGATGCCCAGGCCCCTGTGATGGCGGCGCTGGCGGCTTCTGACGGATGTACCCTGTTTGTGGAAACCATGTTCGACAGCCGTTACCGCCACGTTCCGGAGCTGATCCGCATGGGGGCGGATATCACCACCGAGGGCCGGGTAGCCCTGGTGCGGGGGGTAGAGCGGCTCCATGCCGCCCGGGTGGAGGCGTCGGATTTGCGGGGCGGCGGTGCGATGGCCGTGGCGGCTCTGGGGGCGGAGGGAACTACCGTCCTGTCCGGCCTGCGCCATGTGGACAGGGGCTACGATGGGCTGGAGGAAATGCTTTGCGCCTTGGGGGCGCAGGTGGAGCGGAGGGAAGCGTGAGGATAGCCGCGCAGGGGAGCTTGGACTGGAGCGAGGGCAAAAGCCCAGCCGCCGCACAGCGGCAGGCAGGTTATGCCCGAGCCGGAGGGAAAGCGACCCGGCAGCGCGGCCAATTCGAGCGTGACAGGGAAGCGTGAGGATAGCCGCGTAGAAAGACAGAGCTGGAAGGAGATGATACTCGTGGCAAGACAGCGCAGACACAGCAGGCCCCGGCGCCGCCGGGGCAGGTTCAGCGGGCTTTACAAGGTGCTGTCCATTCTGATTGTGGCGGCGGCTGTAGCGCTGGCCTGCGTGGTATTTTTCCGGATCAACTCCATAGAAGTAGCGGGCAACGTTCGCTATACTGCCGAGGAGATTATTGAGGCGTCCGGCATCAACACCGGCGAAAATTTGATTAGCCTGTCCCGCAGCCGGGTGTCGGCTGCCATCTGCACCCAGCTGCCCTATGTGGAGAATGTGACCATCAAGAAGGTGCTGCCGGATGGGGTGGTGCTCAAGGTGGAGGAACGGGTGGCGTCGGCAACGGTGGACAGCGCGGAGGGCCGCTGGCTGATCTCCGCCCAGGGTAAGCTGCTGGAGAAGGACAACGGAACAATCCAGGCGGTCAATATTATCGGGCTAACGGCGGTGGGGCCGTACCCCGGGGGAATGCTTCAGGTGGCGGAGGAGGAACAAAATACCCTGCGCTATGTGGCGGCGCTGCTGGCTGAGCTGGAAATCCGGGGCTGGCTGAGCCAGTGCACCGTCCTTGACTGCACCGCCGCCACTTCCATGACGTTGGACTATGGGATTTACCAGGTGAAGCTGCCCCGAGGCGGGGATTACGGCTATTACCTGCGCCTGACGGAAAGCGCCCTGGCCAGCGGTAAAATCCCCGATGGCGTGGGCGGGACGCTGGATCTGACGGTGGCGGAGGGAAAAGTGAATTTCCGCCCGGGAAAGTGATCGGTGGGAAAGGAAATTTCTTCCGGGTTTAAAAAGTTCCTTTTTTCTATTGACCGTTTGGAGAAAAAAGGGTACAATAATCAAGATATCGTCTTTTACATTGAAATTGACAACTGCGACTTGTTTCACATAGGAGGACATAGGTATGGCGTTTGTAATGGATTCCGCCGAAAAAAATGAGGATGTTCTGAAGGTTATCGGTGTTGGCGGCGGTGGAAATAATGTGGTCAACCGGATGGTGCGATCCGGAATGCAGGGCGTGGAGTTTATCGCGGTGAACACGGACAGACAGTGCCTTAATGCGTCCGAGGCCACCCAAAAGCTGGCCATTGGGGAAAAACTCACCGGGGGCAAGGGCGCGGGGGCCAACCCCGAGGTAGGCCGTGAGTCTGCCCGGGAGAGCAAGGAGCAGATCACGGCGCTGCTGGAGGGAGCGGACATGGTGTTTGTCACGGCCGGCATGGGGGGCGGCACCGGCACCGGCGCGGCTCCAGTGGTGGCGGAGATTGCCAAGGAGAAGGGCGTCCTCACCGTAGGCGTGGTTACCAAGCCCTTTAACTTCGAGGGCCGCCGCCGCATGGAGCAGGCTGCCCGCGGCATTGAGGAGCTGCGTCAGAAGGTGGACTCCCTGGTGATTATTCCCAACGACAGGCTCCAGTACGCCACCGATGAAAAGATCACCTTTGCCAATGCCTTCGCTATTGCGGACGATGTGCTGCGGCAGGCAGTGCAGTCCATCTCGGATCTGATCAAGACCACAGGCCTGATCAACCTGGACTTTGCCGATGTCACCGCAGTCATGAAGGACGCGGGTCTGGCCCACATGGGCGTGGGCCGAGGCTCCGGCAAGAACAAGGCGGAGGATGCCACCCGCATTGCCATCAACAGCCCTCTGCTGGAGACGTCTATCCAGGGCGCAAAGGGCATTATTGTCAACATCACCGGCCCCATGGATATGGGCCTGGAAGAGGTGGAGCTGGCCGCTGAGATGGTCAAAAAGGTGGCCGATCCTGACGCGCTGTTTATGATGGGCACCGCTTTCGACGATACCTTGGAGGACGAGCTCCGGGTGACCGTTATTGCCACCGGCTTCGGCGACGTGGAGAACCCCGTCCCCGGCCAGGAGGAGACGCAGGCCGAGGCCGCTAAGGCGGCCCAGTCCCAGGCTGTGCAAAAAGAGGACAAGCCCGACTTTGTGCCCGCCGGGGTGGGCGCTGTGATGCCCCCCAAGCCGCTATCCAGCACGGAGACGGAGCCTCCTGAGGCGGATCCTTTTGATGACATTTTCCGCATTTTCAACAAGAAATGAAAAGCGCCCCCTCTCAGGTCCGGCCTGGGAGGGGGTTTGCGCCCATTAGAAGGAGGGGTGAGGGTATGGACTATATTCCCGCGAAGCACCTGCTCCATCGAAGCCGATCCACGGAGTGGTTCGGTACGGATCACACCATGAATATCTACCGGGGATGCTGCCACGGCTGCCTGTATTGCGACAGCCGCAGTGACTGCTATCAGATTGGGGAGTTTGAGCGGGTGCGGGCCAAGGCGGACGCGTTACACATTCTCCGGGATGATTTGGCCCGGAAGGTGCGGCCCGCCTTCATCGGTATGGGATCAATGAGCGATCCCTATAATCCCTTTGAGGAGGAGCTTCAGCTTACCCGCCACGCCCTGGAGCTGATTGACGCTTACAGCTGCGGCGTGACAATTGCCACCAAAAGCGATTTGATTGTCCGGGATATGGATATTTTGACCGCCATCCGGGGACATTCCCCGGTGGTCTGTAAGCTTACCGTCACCACGGCGGACGATGCGCTGGCGGCAAAGCTGGAGCCCAACGCGCCATCCCCCAGCTGCCGTCTGGCGGCGTTGGAAAAGCTGAGCGGCGCGGGATTGTTTGCCGGAGTGCTGCTCATGCCGGTGCTGCCTTTCTTGGAGGACAGCGACGAGGGGGTGCTGGCAGTGGTGGAGGGCGCGGCCCGGGCGGGGGCGCGGTTTATCTACCCGGCGTTTGGCGTCACCATGCGGCAGGGCCAGCGGGAGTATTTCCTGGAGGGGATGGAACGGGCCTTTCCGGGGCAGGGGCTGAAGGAGCGCTACCTCCGGCAGTACGGGGATCGTTACCAATGTGCCAGCCCCCGGGCCCGGACGCTTTGGAGGGTGTTCACGGATGCCTGTCAAAAGCGGGGTATTTTGTACGACATGAAGTCCATTATCCGGGCGGCGACATGGAGCTACGGAGATCGGCAGCTCACTTTTTTCGATTGACAGGGGAGGGGACATGGAAATCAGAGGACGTTTCGCCCCCACCCCCAGCGGGCGGATGCACCTGGGCAATCTGCTTGCGGCGCTGCTGGCATGGCTGGATGTGCGCAGCAACCGAGGGAAGCTGGTGCTGCGCATTGAGGATCTGGATACTCAGCGAACCAGCCGGTCGTTTGCCGCCCAGCTCATAGACGATTTGCGCTGGCTGGGGCTGGACTGGGATGAGGGCGGGCTGGAACCCGCCTATGTGCAGAGCCGCCGTACCGCATTTTATGAGGACGCTTTCCGGGTGCTGGAGGAAAAGGGGCTGATCTATCCCTGCTACTGCACCCGTTCCGAGCGCATGGCGGTGTCCGCCCCCCACCGGGACGATGGCGCGGTAGTTTACAGCGGCAAGTGCTTTCATTTGACAGAGAAGGATCGGGAAGTGCTGGAGCGGCAGGGACGCCGTCCGGCCTGGCGGGTGCGGTGTCCGGAGCTTACTGTAACGTTGGAGGATGGAAATTGCGGAACCTACAGCGAAAACCTGGCCCGGGACTGCGGAGATTTTATTGTCCGCCGTTCCGACGGCGTGTTTGCCTACCAGTTGGCGGTGGTGGTGGATGATGCGCTGATGGGGGTGAACCATGTGGTGCGGGGACGGGATCTGCTGTG
Source organism: uncultured Oscillospiraceae bacterium (assembly GCA_910579595.1). GTDB lineage: Bacteria > Bacillota > Clostridia > Oscillospirales > Oscillospiraceae > Enterenecus. Next base: position 22,665 of record CAJTVM010000006.1, on the reverse strand, counting down.
CTCCGCCCCCCGGCAGGCGTGGCTCCATCAGGTGCTGGGCTATGAACCGCCGCAGTTTTTCCACACACCCCTGCTGCTGGCCCCGGACGGACGGCGGCTGGCGAAGCGGGATCACGATTTGGACATGGGCGCGCTGAGGGATCGGTATACCCCCGAGGCGCTGACGGGGTTGCTGGCCTTTTACGCAGGGCTGCTGGACAAGCCGCAAAATGCCCGAGCGGAGGAGTTGATTCCCCTGTTCTCATGGGTGAAAGTGCCGAAAAAAGACGTTGTGGTTGGTTCTTCTTGACAGTGGCACAGGCAAAGCGTACAATAAATAAAATCCAAATATTATGACAAATGGAGGAGTGGAATATGGCCCAGCTGGCATGGAACGACAAGTTTGTGAAAACCGGCCTTACCTTTGACGATGTGCTCCTGATTCCTGCGGAGAGCAATGTGCTCCCGGCGGATGTGGATCTGCACACCCACCTGACGAAGAAGATTGTTTTGAATATCCCGGTGATGAGCGCGGCGATGGACACGGTGACGGAGTCCCGCATGGCTATCGCCCTGGCCCGTGAGGGCGGCATCGGTGTGATCCACAAGAATATGTCCATTGGCCAGCAGGCTGAGCAGGTGGACATGGTGAAGCGCAGTGAAAACGGTGTCATCACCAACCCCTTTTGGCTGGGTCCCGGCCACACCCTGGCCGAGGCGGACGAGCTGTGCGCCAAGTACAAGATCTCCGGCGTACCTATCTGCGACGGCGGCAAGCTCATTGGCATCATTACCAACCGGGACATGAAGTTTGAGACCGATATGAGCAAGCTCATTGACAATGTGATGACTAAGGAGCACCTGGTCACCGCCCCAGAGGGCACCACTCTGGATGAGGCGCGGGAGATTCTGCGCAAGCACAAGATCGAGAAGCTTCCCATTGTGGACGATCAGTTCCATCTGAAGGGCCTCATTACCATCAAGGACATTGAGAAGGCCCAGGTCTACCCCAACTCCGCTCGGGACGAAAAGGGCCGGCTGCTGGTGGGCGCGGCCATCGGCGTTACCGCCGATGTGTTGGATCGTGTGGCTGCTCTGGTGGAGGCGGGCGCGGATGTGCTGTGTCTGGACTCTGCCCACGGCCATTCCCAGAACATTCTGAACTGTGTCATGCGTATCAAGTCCCTGTATCCCGATGTGCAGCTGGTGGCGGGCAACGTGGCCACTGCTGAGGGCACCCGTGCCTTGATTGAGGCGGGTGCGGACTGCGTGAAGATCGGTATCGGCCCCGGCTCCATCTGCACCACCCGTGTGGTGGCGGGCATCGGCGTGCCCCAGGTCACCGCCGTGTTTGACGCGGCCCAGGTGGCGGCGGAGTACGGCGTGCCCATTATCGCCGACGGCGGCATCAAGTACTCCGGCGACATCGCTAAGGCCATTGCGGCGGGCGGCAATGTGGTTATGCTGGGTTCCCTGCTGGCGGGTTGCGAGGAATCCCCCGGCGAGACGGAGGTGTACCAGGGCCGTCAGTTCAAGGTTTACCGCGGCATGGGTTCCTTGGGCGCCATGGCCCACGGCTCCAAGGATCGCTACTTCCAGCAGAACAATAAAAAGCTGGTGCCCGAGGGCGTGGAGGGCCGTGTGCCCTACAAGGGGCCGGTGGCCGAGACCATCTACCAGATGATGGGCGGTCTGCGGGCCGGTATGGGCTACTGTGGCTGCGGCACCATCGACGATCTGCGCACCAAGGCGCAGTTCACCCAGATCACCGCTGCAGGCTTGAAGGAGTCCCACCCCCACGACATCTATATCACGAAAGAGGCTCCCAATTACACCCTCAATCCCCAATAAACAGAAGAAGCTCCCCCGGCCTTGGTGGCTGGGGGAGCTTTTTGTATTGCCGGGAAATGATTCGATTGAGAACTACAGTGTCAGGCGTACGGCGTTCTCATTAGGGTTCAAGGGATCCAGCAGCAGGATTTCCAGTTTTTTGTCCATAGCGTAGTTCAGCGTATACTGGGTACCGCCCGACCTGCCATCAAACACGGCTAAAATGGCGGCGGAGCGATCTACCATATACCGATCCCGCCGGAGCATACAAAAACGGTCGTAGTGTTGCTGGACCATGCTTTCCAAATCGCATCGCGCTAAAATGTCCTGCCAGCGGCGGCGCTGCTCCTCTGGCCAGCGGTCCGCCTGGGTTGGGCAGGGGACTGCTCCTTCCACCGTTAGATCCGGGAATTTTTCCCGCAGTTCCAGCGCCGCCTCGGCAAAGTAGAGGTCGCACCCCATGGCCATGCCGGAGATGAAATGCCGGAATCCTCGATGATACAGGCCCTCAATTTCCCGGCTGAGGCTGAATTTTATGGCAATGCAGCGGGGATCCCCCTCATCCAGCCCCCAGGGCAGTTTTTCTGGGCGGTGGCCGGTGAAACAGCAGGTCCGGCTGGGATCCATGTCCATGGTATGTCCCTCTTTCCCTTTAAAGTGATACGATTGTACTATAAAAACTCGGGAAGGTCAAGGGCCAAGTGGAACATTAGTTTTAAAAATCTTTCGACACGGTTAGACGATTCTGCGGTGCAATAAAGAGCGGCCCCTCCGTGCGAACCAGAGGGGCGCTTTTTATGTCAGGGGCAGGACAGCCACTATCTCGTCACCCTCCATTTCGCCGTTTTCTGTGAAGCCGAGGGAGTAGTACAGCGACCGCGCAGTGGTATTTTCCGGCATATAGGACAGCCAGCAGCAGTCCGCCGGGCCGCAGGGGAGGGTGCGGATGAGGTCCAGGGCCAGTTTCACCGTCCGGCGGCCATAGCCCCGGCCCTGATACCGCCCATCGACCATCAGCCGCCAGAGACAATAGTTTCCGGCGGCGACGCCGGGTTCGTCCTCCCAATCCAAGGTATCGTAGCCAATCATGAGGAAGCCCACCGGGGTTTTGCCATCATATATGCCGAAGGGGAGGGCATGGCCTCCGGCGGTGACGACGGTGTAGGCTTCCAGAATACTGACGGTGTTGGAAGCCACAAAGTCCGCCTTCTCCTGGGCATCTGTTACCTTGAGATCCAACAGCTCCCACATATTTTTGGCGTTCACAGCATCCAAATGCAGGTTCATAGATCAGTCCTCCTCAGAGTAGTAGTTGATGAGACAGCCCGCCAGGATGATATCCCGTTCCTCCCGAGTCAGACCGGGGAGCTTTAATTTTACAGCAGTCTGCTTGTCCCCCTGGGTGAGAGTGGCCTCAATCTCCTCACCATCTCCCTCCAACAGGGCGCGTATGCCGGGGATATAGAGGGTGTCCCCAGCCTGGATGTTCCACCCCTTTACGTCCTCCGCGACAAAGGGCAGCATTCCCCAGTTGACCACATTGGAGCGGTAGCGCTTGGTGGCGTACTCAGCGGCTACATTGGCACAGCCCCCCAGCACTCGCTGGCAGGAAGCGGCCTGCTCCCGGGCGGAGCCATCGCCGGGTTTCAGTGCCATGATGAAGGAACCCAGGCCAGTGTCTCCGGCTTCGCACTCACGGCGCTTCATCTCCTGGGCCTGGACGGCCTGGGCGTTGGCCACATATTCGGGGCATTTGCGGCTGAGGGCGAATTGGGACAGCTTGATGGGGTTGGAGCGGTAGGAGGAGGTCTCCCCGGAAGGGATCAGCTCATCGGTGGTGGTCACGGGATCGTAGATGGCGGCGCAGCAGGTGAGCAGGAGATTCTCCGGCAGGGCAATCTGCTCCGGCCAGTCGGCGATGTTGGGGCCGAACACCAGATCGATTTCGGGCTTGGGCCTGCCGACGCCGAAATATACCCGGGATTTGTAGGCGGAATCATCGTAATTCCAATGTTCGTTGGCGCTGTCGGCGGGCACGTTGGGCAGTTCATCCGCCCCGGTGAGCACGCCGCCCATCCGGGCGGTGGCGGCGATGGAACGGGCGTCCATGAGTGCCACGTAGGAGATCTGGCCGTCCCCGGGCTTGCTCCCCTCCCGGTTGGGGAAGTTGCGGGTGGAGTGGCGGATGGAGAAAGCCCCGTTGGCGGGTACGTCCCCGGCCCCAAAGCAAGGCCCACAGAAGCAGGACCTGACGGACGCCCCTGCGGCCATCAGATCGGAAATGCATCCGTTGCGGGTCAGCTCCAGGTTGATGGGCATGGATCCGGGATAGCAGGACAGCCAGAAGGCGCCGGAACCAATGGCGGAATCCTTCAAAATCTCAGCGGCCCGTTTCAGGTTTTGGTAGGTGCCGCCGGAGCACCCGGCGATAACCCCCTGATCCACATAGAACTTGCCCTTGACAATCTTGCTGCTCAGGGAGGGGGCGTTTTTTACGCCAAGCTGCTCCAACCCGTCCACCTCCACCTGGTGGAGCAGGTCGGCCATGTTAGCCTTGAACTCGCGAATAGTGTAAGCGTTGGAGGGGTGGAAGGGCAGGGCGATCATGGGTTCCACCTTGTCCAGATCCACGGTAATGACGCTGTCGTAATACGCGCCGTCGGCGGGGGCCATCTCTTTGTAGCTGCGCCCCCGGCCCAGCAGGGTGAGGGCGGTTTTTGTCTGCCCATCGGTCTGCCACACGGAGGACAGGCAGGTGGTCTCGGTGGTCATCACATCGATGCCTGCCCGGTAGTCCATGGAAAGATTGGCTACACCGGGGCCGAAGAACTCCATGACGGCGTTCTTTACCGCGCCGTTTTTAAATGTAGCACCCACCAAGGCCAGGGCCACATCCTGGGGGCCTACGCCGGGCCGGGGCGCACCGGTGAGGTAAATGGCGACCACCTTGGGGTAGGCGATATCGTAGGTTTTTTGCAGCAGCTGTCGGGCCAGCTCTGGGCCGCCCTCGCCGATGGCCATGCAGCCGTAGGCGCCGTAGCGGGTGTGGGAATCGGAACCCAGCAGCATCTTGCCCGGGGCGGCGTATCGCTCCCGCATATAGGAGTGGATGACGGCCTGGTGGGCGGGGACGAACTCGCCGCCGTACTTCTTGGCGGCGCTCAGCCCAAACACATGGTCATCCTCATTGATGGTGCCGCCCACGGCGCACAGGGAGTTGTGGCAGTTGGTAAGCACATAGGGCAGGGGGAACTCCTTCATGCCGGAGGCCCGGGCGGTCTGAATGATGCCCACGTAGGTGATGTCATGGGACGCCATGGCATCGAAGCGGATGGAAAGGCGTTCCGCATCGTTGGAGGTGTTGTGGGCCATGAGAATGGCGTGGGCCATGGTGCCCTCCCGGCCCTCAGGGTGCTTGGCGGGGACAAACCGGCCGCCGGTATAGCGGGCAGGGGTGCTATTGATCGTAATCATGTATTATTCCTCCCATGGGGTGATTTGCATGGTTTACTTTAGTGTAGCAAATGACTGGACAAAATGCAAGGAAGCCGGGGAATTTTATGGACATCAAAATGCACAAGAAAATCCTTTTCCAGGCGGGTTTTCATATCCGGAAAGAAAAGCAGTATCTTTTGTTTGCCACTGGAATTTTCCGGCGGAATGTGATAATATATTAAATTGATGGATTTTGGCCTGCTCCCGCAGGCCGGTATTATGTCCGCCAACGGCGGCGCTATAACGAGGTGAACACGTTGGAATTTTGGATGGCAATGGTTTTGGGCGTGGTGCAGGGGGTAGCGGAGTTCCTGCCCATCTCCAGCTCGGGGCACCTGTCCCTGCTGCAGCATTTCTTTGGTATGGTAGAGCCGGACGCACTCTACAACATCCTGCTCCACTTTGCCACGCTGATCGCGGTGTGCGTGGTGTACTGGCGGGATGTTGTGGATATGGTAGTGGAGTTTTTCCGGGGCTTGGCGTCCCTGTTTTCCCGGCAGGAGGGGCGCGGCAATCCGCCGGAGGGCCGTCGGCTGGTGCTGCTGATCATCCTGGGCACACTGCCCTTGTTCTTGGTACTGCCCATTGAGGATCTGGTGGAGGGACTGGGGGCAAACCCGGTGTTTGTGTCCGTCATGCTGCTGGTGACCGGCTGCATTTTGTTCCTGTCCGACCGCTACGGCGGCGGCAGGAAAACGGTTCGCACCGCAACGGTGAAGGATGTGCTGCTGGTAGGCCTGGCCCAAGGCGCGGCCACCATCCCCGGCCTGTCCCGTTCTGGCTCCACCATTTCCGCTGGGATGGCGCTGGGCTTTGAGCGGAATTTCGCAGTACGGTATTCCTTCCTCATGTCGCTGCCTGCCGTATTCGGGGCCACGCTGCTGAAGGTGATCAAGGTGGCAAAGGCCGGAACGTTTGAAACCGAAAGGCTTCCCATGTATTTAACCGGCATGGTGATCGCCGGGGTGGTGGGTTATTTCTCCATCCGGCTGGTGAAGCTGCTGGCGGACAAGGGCAAGTTCGGCCGGTTTGCCTTTTACTGCTGGATCGTGGGCGTAATTGCCCTGGTTGCCAGTTTTGTCTACACCCCCGCGGTGTAAATATAGGTTCTGAGATTCGTTGAGCGAATATTGTCAGGATTGAACTGATATCCCACAGCTCTTTACCTGTGGGATAAGAGACAGGAGGCCCTTGCATGGCATCTACACAAAAGAAATCGACTACCTCCGGATCTGGCAGCTCCAAGAGCCGCACGTCAAGTTCCAGCGGATCCAGAAGCGGCGGGAAGCGGAGCGCCTCCCAGTCCAGCAGCCGTTCCAAATCCGGTAGCCGCGCCCAGTCCCGGCGCACTGGGCCACAGAACCGGCCCTTCCGCCGGGAGATCGGCGGGGCGCTCTGTTTTCTGCTGGCCCTGTTCGGGGCTATCGGCTACTTCAAGACAGACGAGGGAGCGGTGATCGCCCTGTTCTGCGATCTGCTCAAGGGATTGTGCGGATACGGCTTTTATTTTGCACCCCCGCTGCTGCTGCTGGCGGCGTTTATCCTGGCTTTCCACCGGGGCAGGCCTGTCCGCCTGCGTCTGGCGGGGACGCTGCTGCTGCCGGTGCTGGTGGGCGCGGTGCTCCACCTGCTCCTGTGCCGGGTGCCCTATAAGTGGTCGATGGATCTGGCTGGACAGCTTTGGACTTCGGGCACGGCCATCGCCTCCGGCGGCGTGATCAGTGGCATCCTTGCGATGGCGTTCCGCTTTGCCTTCACAAAAATCGGCGGGATTGTGATCCTGCTGGTGCTGACGGCCGCGGCGGCGCTGTGTGCCCTGCGGCTGACTCCCAGCGATATTTTGGATTATCTCCATGATCGGCGGGAGTGCCGGCCGGAGTATGAGCCTGATGACTATGACTACCCGGAGCCGAGGCCGAAAAGACAGCCTTCCGCCCCGAAACGTGCCCCTGAGCCCGCCCCCAGGCGGAGGCCCTCCGCCATCGACATCCCGGTGGATGACGGCCCTGTGCTGGCAAAAAAGCCTACTGTTCCGGTGACTACGGTGCGGAAAAAGTCCTTCTTCGACAAGGTTGCGGGGGTGCGTCCCCCTGGACAGCAGGATGACGGGAGCATCCTGGAAGAAGAAGCGCCGGAGTACGAGGATGTGCCGGAGCTGCACCCCGTCAAGGAACCGCCCAAGATCCGCCGCCCCGAGCCTGCCGTGCCGTCTGAGGAGGATGTGGAGGATTTTGCCCCGCCCCCGGCGCCGGCGGAGTTTGAACCGGCGGTTTCAAAGCCTGAGCCGGAACCTGATCCTGATCCGGTCCCTCCCCCGGTGATCCGGGAGCCTGCCCCGGTGAAGTTGTCCAAGGAGGAGGAGCGGGCCCAGGTTCAGGAGGAAATGGCCCGGGAGATTGAGGCGGGTATGGAAAAGGATACACCGGCTTACCGCTATCCGCCGGTGTCCCTGCTCAATGAGAACCGGGACGGTGGGAATGTGGGAGCAGCGGAAAGTGAGCTTTACGCCAACCAGCAGCGTCTGCAAAGCGCGTTGGAGTCCTTTGGCGTCAGCGCCCGGATTGTCAATGTGATTCAGGGGCCGTCCATTGTCCGGTATGAGTTGGAGCTGGGCCATGGGGTGAAGCTGAGCAAGGTTACCAACCTGTCTAACGATATCGCCTTATCCCTGGGGGCCTCGGCTGTGCGGGTGTCCCCGATCCCCAATAAGATTTCCACCGTGGGGATTGAGGTGCCCAAACCCAAGAACCTGGTCAGCCCGGTGCTGATACGGGATGTGCTGGGCTCCAAGACCTTCGCCGAGAGTAAGTCCAAGGTATCCTTCGCTGTGGGCAAGGACATCAGCGGGCAGCCAGTGGTGGGCAATATCGCCAAGCTGCCCCATATGATGATCGCGGGAACTACCGGTGCGGGCAAATCGGTATGTACCAACTCGCTGGTTATCTCCCTGCTGTACAAGGCTACACCGGAGGAGGTCCGGCTGATCATCATCGATCCTAAGGTGGTGGAATTCAAGATCTATAATGGCATTCCCCATCTGCTGATTCCGGTGGTTACTGACGCCAAGAAGGCGGCGGGTGCTTTGCAGTGGTCGGTAAGTGAGATGGAAAAACGTTATCAGATATTCTCTGAGGTGGGAGCCCGGGATTTGGCGGGCTATAACAGCATTGCCAAGGGGCGGGAGGATTTGAGCACAATGCCCCAGATCGTGATTGTCATCGACGAGCTGGCCGATCTGATGATGACAGCGTCCAAAGATGTGGAGGATTCCATCATCCGGGTGGCGCAGAAGGGGCGTGCCTCCGGGATGCACCTGATCATTGCCACGCAGAGTCCCCGTGCCGATGTGATCACCGGCCTGATGAAGGCCAACATCCCCAGCCGTATTTCGTTGAGGGTGGCTTCCGGTATGGAGTCGCGGATCATTCTGGATACCATGGGTGCGGAGAAGCTTGGCGGTCCGGGCGATATGCTGTTCGCGCCTGTAGGACAGGAGCAGCAGCGTATCCAGGGCTGCTATATCTCGGATGAGGAGGTTGCCAATGTTCTGGAATTCCTCAAAGAAGGCGCATCCGCCCAGTACGATGAGCAGGTGATGCACGAGATCGAAAAGAATGCCGAGGAAAAGGAAAAGGCCGCCAAGGGCGTGGGTGGTTCCGATCCGGGCAGCGCAGGCGGGGAGGATTTCGACGAGCTGCTGCCCGCCGCCATCGATGTGGTGCTGGAGGTGGGACAGGCTTCCGTGTCCATGCTCCAGCGCCGCTTGAAGCTGGGCTACGGCCGTGCCGCCCGTTTGGTGGATCAAATGGAGGAGAAAGGGGTTGTGGGCCCCTTTGAGGGCTCCAAACCCCGGCAGCTGCTGATCACCAAGGAGCAGTGGGCGGAAATGCAGTACCGGCAAAACATGACGCCCGCCGTGCCGGACGAGCTGCCCTTTGAGGGGGACGCGATGCTCCAGGATCGGGATGCGCCGCCCTTCAATATAGGCGAATGACAAAAAAGACACCCGGGGGTGAGACTGCATAAAGAAGTTAAGGACAAGACAGGCCGTGGCGGTCTGTCTTGTCCTTTTATACTGTATAACCCACTATGATACTTTCGGGGAAAGTGCCCGTGGGGGAGAGCAATAAACTGGAAGTAACTGCATTTAGCGCTCAAACAATGAACCTGTTCCACTGTGTATACTGCTATCATTTTCCCTATATGTTGAGATAAAGCGAGGTTCACGTTTTGTGCATTGGTAGAACCGCATTAGTATATCTATAACATCAGTTTTCTTCTCGACACCTAAACGGTTCGCCAATTTCTGTTGTGCTTCTGCTAAATTAAATTCCATGTCCTCGGCGTTTTCTATGTGTTCTTCAAAAATTTCTCTCGCATATTCCCCAAGGCGTTCCCTGTTGCAATACTCTTCTTCATCTAAGTAATCCAACCAATAGGGACAATTTACCATAAATTCAAAAAACTCTTTCAAATTATCTGCAATTCTGCCGCACTTGCCCTCACTTCCCCAAAATCCTATGGAACCATCTTCGAGTAAAATATACTCACTCCCAGAGCCTGCCCTGGCAAAAGTTTTCCCGGCGATATTATAAGTCAAGTGACCAAGTTCGTCCTCCGGTATCTTAAATTCCGGAAGAACCTCTATATCGCAGACCTCACACAGCAAATCTGACAAGTTAATGTCCTCGCGCAGCATTTTAATATAATCCATTTTTGCTACCTCCTGTTTCAAATTGAGCTTGTCGATGAGTTCATTATAAGCCAACACCCGCTGAAAAGCAACTTCTTTACAGCGGGTGTTGGCTTCTTTACGGGAGCTGCCCCGAATGGGTGTCTTTTTTGTTTCTGAGCACTGCTCACAACGGCTCCGCGCTTCTTTGCTGTTACGCTGCGCATGTTCACGACGCGGATCTAAGATCTCCGGCTTTGCAAAAGCCACCCGGCCCCTTTGGGGACTCCCTACTTTTGCGCCGCTCCGATCTTAGCCCGCTGCTCACAACGGCTCCGCGCTTCTTACCAGAACCACCCGCTGGTGGATCGAGCCTCCAGCACGTCCAGCATGGCGGACAGCATTTCCGCAGCCTCCGCCCGGGTGAGCTGCTGGGACAGGTTGGCGCTGGTGGGCAGCACCGACACCGCCTCCATATTCACCACTGATTGGTAGGCCCAGGCGGGGGCGGTTTCCACGGAAAATGCGGCGGAGGAGGCCACATCCCCTGTGGCCAGCAGCCTGTCAATGATTACCGCCGCCTGGGCGCAGGTGACGGTGTCCCCGGCATTGAATACCACTTGGCCCACCTCGTTGGGGCTGCCCTGCACCGCGCCCTGGATCAGCGCCGCCGACACGTAGCCCTTGGCCCAGGAGGAGATTTCCTCATCGTCATAGAATCCGGTGAGGGACACATCGCTGATGGGGGAGACGTCCGCCGCCGTCATCGCCATGGTGAGGAATTCCTCCCGGGTGAAGGCCGCGTTGGGGTCAAAGCAGTAAAGGTTGCCCACTTTGCGCCCGGTATACACGCCTGCCTCAGCAAGACGCAGGGCGGCGTAGTGGGCGGGGCTTCCGTCCAGATCGGAATAGCTCACCGTAGTTTTCTGCTTCTGGATAGAAATTTTCACGGTGGCGGGCTCGGAGGTGTTGCCCTTGGCGTCGATGGCCACGTAGGTGAAGCTGTCCTTGCCCTTTTTGCCCTCGTAGGGGGTGTACCAGAAAGCGGCGGGATCGTTTTCGTCCAGAGTGACCTGGCCCCGGGCGGGGCTGTCTACCACCTGGAAGGTGACCAGATCGCCCTCGGGGTCCACGGCGGCAAAGCGGCTGGTGATGGCCACACCCTTGTAGGTTTTTAAGGTGAGATTTTCCGCGATGGGCGGGCTGTTTTCCACATCGGCAGTGGAGCTGGTCAGAGCCATGGCCGGCAGAGCCAGCGCCCCGGCCAGACACAGTGACAGGATTATGATACGGGATTTCACGGGGAAAGCCTCCTTTTTTAAGATGTAAGGATAGCTTTCGCAGATGGATAAAAAATATGCGGGCCTCCCAAGCAAAGGGACGCCCGCATGGTTTAAAGTTGACTTCGATCCTTGAGCCAGCTTGGCAGCGGCCGCATTTTGATGCCCGAAACCACGCCCATGGCCATGAACAGCGTCAGGGTGGACGATCCGCCGTAGCTGAAAAACGGCAGGGTCAGGCCGATGACGGGCCCAATATACAGGGTCATGGATACGTTGATGATGGTCTGGATCATGAGCATGGCGGCGATGCCCATGGCGATATAGGCGGACATATGGCTCTTGGCCCGACGGGACACCCACACGCACCGCAGAATGATGGCCAGCAGGATGAGCAGCACCACGCAGCAGCCCACCAGCCCGAACTCCTCCCCGCACACGGCGAAGATGTTGTCGGTGTGCCGGGCGTTCAAGGCGTCCTCCCGGTAGGATTGGGTTTTGACGCCCTTGAGCCACCCCATCCCGGTGAGGCGGCCTGAGCCGATGGCAGCCAGGGACTGGTTCTGCTGCCAGCCCTGGCCCAGGGGATCCAGGTTGTTGCCCTTCCAGTGCTCCACCACCACCCGGAAGCGCATAATACGGTAATCTTTCCAGAGCTTTTCGTTGCGGGGCAGGATGAAGCGCCATAAAAACACAATGCCCCCCACCATGGGTACACCCACGCCGATGAACCACCATTTGCTCACCCCGGCCACCCAGGCCATGGCTACAAAGATGAACAGGTAGACAATGACCATGCCCCAGTCGCCGGACAGCACCGCCAGGGAACCAGCGAACACCCCGGTGAGGATTACGTACTTGACCAGGGCGGGGAAGCGGCCAAGGCCTTTTGGCCGCTCCTTGTTGATCATCCAGGCCAGCACTACGATGAAGGACAGCTTGGCAATTTCACCGGGCTGGAAGCCAAAGTAGTTCCCGATGACGGGGAGGAACACCCAGCTCTTGTTACCACCGACTACCCGGCCGAAGGGCTTGATGAGGGCGATGACGAACAGCCCCAGCACCAGGAATACCCACCACCATTTCTCCATCAGGTACTCGATGTCAATGAAAGTGATCCAGACATATGCCACGATGCCCATGCACAGGAACAGAATGTGCTTTTTGGCGGAGTCGTGGAGGCCGGTATCGTACCGGGTGGCGCTGTAGATGAGCGCCAGCCCCATGAGGCTGGCAATGATGCACAGCACCAACAAGAGCACATCCCCTTTTTTGTAAAACTCTTTGAGTGTGCGCTGCAAGGCGGCCCCTCCTTCCGGCGAAAACTGAAAGTTAGTATAGCACATTCCGGCAGAATATGCTATACTGTTTTGCGAGAGTTTTGAAATACTTCATTTTTACGGGAGGCGAGAGGCCGTGGAGTATGTGACCCACAGCCGGGAGGAGACAGAACAGTTGGGGGCGCGGCTGGCGGACGCCCTCACCGGGGGCGCGGTGGTGGCCTTCGCTGGTGATCTGGGGGCGGGGAAGACCGTCTTTGTGTCCGGCTTGGCCCGGGCCCTTGGGGTGGGGGAGCGGGTGACAAGCCCCACCTTTACCATTGTCAACGAATACGAGGGGGGGCGGCTGCCCCTGTTCCACTTTGATATGTACCGCCTGGACAGCGCCGATGAGTTGTTCCACATCGGCTGGGAGGACTATTTGGCCCGGGGCGGCGTGTGTGCCGTGGAGTGGAGCGAAAACGTGGAGGAAGCCATCGAGGCCGGCGCCGTCCGGGTGTCCATCGTCCGGGGGGACGGGGATGATGATCGGATCATCACCATCGAGGGGGTAGAGCTGTGAAAATCATTGCACTGGAAAGCTCCGCGATCACTGCCTCCGTAGCGATTGCTGAGGATGAAAAGCTTCTGGGCCAGTCCTTCCAGAACAGCGGGCTGACCCATTCCGCCACCCTGATGCCCATGGCGGCGGATCTGCTGAAAAACACCGGGCTGACGCTGGACGAGATAGACGTGGTGGCGGTGGCGGCGGGGCCGGGTTCCTTTACCGGGGTGCGCATCGGTGTGGCCGCCGCTAAGGGGCTGGCCTGGCCGGGGGACAAGCCCTGCGCGCCCTGTTCCACCCTGGAATCCATGGCGTGGCAGTGCGCCCACATGGGCGGGGAGATCTGCGCCGCCATGGACGCGCGGCGCAATCAGGTGTACTGCGCCCGGTTTCTGGCGGATAACGGGGAATTGAAGCGCCTTACGGAGGATCGAGCCATTGGGTTGGACGAGTTGGGGGCGGAGATCCGGGCATCCGGGAAACCCCAGATCCTGGTAGGGGATGGCGCGGCTCTGGTGCAGAAATCACTGGAAGGGGAGGGGATGTCCTGTGTTCTCATGCCCCCCCATCTGCTTTACCAGACCGCCTGGGGGGTGGTGCGGTGTGCGCTGCGGCTGGCGCGGGAAGGGGAGCTGGTGTCCGCCGCCGCAATGGCCCCCAGCTACCACCGCCTCAGCCAGGCGGAACGGGAACGATTGGAGCGCAAATCCGTTACCGGCAGCTGAATCAATAAAAAGAGCCTCCCTCGAAAAATCGGGGGAGGCTTCGTTCATTTTTCCTCCAGCAGACGGGTCAGCTCCGCCATGAAGGTATTGATGTCCTTGAACTGGCGGTAGACGGAGGCGAAACGGACGTAGGACACTTCGTCCACGTTTTTCAGCCGGCCCATGACCAGCTCGCCGATCTCGGTGCTGGGTACCTCCCGCACCATCTCGTTTTGCAGGGACTGCTCGATTTCGTTGGCCAGCTGTTCCAGGGTGGAGATGGGTACGGAGCGTTTTTCGCAGGATTTAAGCATACTGCCCAGCAGCTTGCTTTTGTCAAAGGCCTGCCGGTTGCCGTCCCGTTTGATAACCATTAGGGGCAGGCTCTCCACAATCTCATAGGTGGTGAACCGTTTGCGGCAGGCAAGGCACTCCCGGCGGCGGCGGATGCTGCTGCCCTCGTCGGCGGGGCGGGAGTCAACAACTTTGCTTTCTAATTGGGCGCAGTATGGACATTTCACGGTGGCATCGATCCTTTCTCAGTAGGACTCAGATTTGTGTGGAAAAATTATACCATAAGGATACCAATTATGGTATCCTTTTTTTGAAAAAATTTTACTGTGCGTATAACCGGGGACAAGGCGTGGCATACTGTGTTGCGTGAGGTGATAACAATGGAAAACCGCAATAACAACTGCCCTGACAACAAAAAGCAGCAGAGCACCGAAAACAAGAAGCAGCAGAACACGGAGAATAAGAAGCAGCAGGGGACCGAGAACAAGAACCCCACCAGCCGGGGCTATTAAGGCGCTGCCGAAAGGGAGCGCAACTGCCTGAGACCGGCGGGAGCGGAGGGCGTAGCCGCCCTCCGCTCCCTTTTCTATACGCTGTGCATTGGGAGGTAACACCGTGAAGCCAAAAGGAGACAACGACCCGGCGGAGGTGAGCCGGAATCCCCAGTACCGGGAGCCGCCCTATGAAGATCTGTCCAGCCTGGTGGCGGGGCGGATTCAGGCGGGGCCCCAGTCCACGCCCCCCAGGGCGGGCACAGATTTGGATCACTGGCAGGATCCGGATCTGTTCCATTCCCCGGAGTTATAAGGAAAGCCCCCGCCGGCGGCGGGGGCTTTCCTTATAACAAATTGGTGAGGGTGGGCAGCTCGGCCTCAATGAGCAGTCCCAGCTGGGTGATGAGCCGGGCGTTGACGGCGGCATATTCCGCCGGTTGGTGTTCCCCACCCCGCAAAAAGGCCAGCGCCTCGTCAAAGGATACCAAAATAGCATCAATATCGGCGTGGTGCAGGGTAGTGTGGAGGTATCCCTCCTGCTTCGTCCACTGCTCCTTGGCCTGTTGGGTGAGGCGCAGGGCGCTGTCCCAGTCCTGTGCCTCCACCTGCTCCTGGGCTTGGTTGAGTAGATCGGTGAGCTGGCCGGTAAACCGGCTGAGGCAGAAGGTGTGTACGGCGCACACTGCTGCCAACAGGGCGATCAGCCCCAGCGATACATAGAGCCGCTTCATTTTGCCGTCTCCTTTTTCGGAATGCAGTAGGTGGCGCCTGTCTCGTCCACGGTGAGTAGAAACGCCTGCCGGGGAGAGGTCAGCCCATGGGAGGCCAGCTGCTTTTCCAGCCAGACGCTTTCATAGCCCCGGCCCTTCAGGTTGTGCTCCAGAAGCCGGCCATCGCTTACCAGCACCACGGGGAGGCCGGTTTCCTGTGCGGCCACCCCCATCTGGGCGGCAGTGACGGGTTTCTCTGACGCGAAGGGCAGCACAGACAGCTGGCCGTTGGTTTCCAGCAGGGCGAATTTGATGGTGCGGATATCGGTATAGCCTTGGATGCGCAGCTCCTCCAGCAGTTCGTCGATGGTGAGATGGCTGCGCTTCAGCTGCCCCTGGAGCACTCTGCCGTTTTCCACCACCACGGTGGGCTTGCCGCACAGCAATGCCCGGAAGCGAAGGGATTTAGTGCACAGCACCGACAGGATGGTGGACACGGCCAGTAATACCACAATGGGGATCAGCCCCGACAGCAGAGGGATGCCATTATCCTGCATGGGGACAGAAGCCAGATCGGCGATGATCAGGGTGAGCACCAGTTCGGAGGGCTCCAGCTCGCCGATCTGATGTTTGCCCAGAAGCCGGATGCCCACCACAATGAACAGATAGAGCACCACGGTGCGTATGAGTACCACAAACACAAAAACACCTCGTTTCGCAGATAGATGCTTGAACATTTTGCCCTCCTAACGGGATGGATATGCCACGGGTTTGTCCAAAACTCCGATTTTCAAAATTCCGCAAAAAAGGCGGTGATATTTTCTTGTGTTTTGGAGGGAGATACGATAAAATTAGCTGAATAAAAATGAGGTGGGATGAAACGTTGAAGGCGACATTGATTTTGGCCAACGGCGCGGTATTCCATGGCAGAGCCATGGGCGCTGTTGAAGATCGGGTGTGTGAGATGGTGTTCAACACATCCATGACCGGCTATCAGGAGATCCTTACCGATCCCTCCTATGCTGGACAGGGTGTGGTGATGTCTTATCCCCTGATTGGCAATTACGGGGTGAACGGGGAAGACAATGAGTCTTTCCGGCCCTGGGCGGAGGCGTTTGTTGTCCGTCATCTTTCCCCGATGGGAAGCAATTTTCGCTGTGAGGACAGCTTGGGCAGCTATTTGCGAGCGAATCATATTGTGGGCGTGGAGGGTGTGGACACCCGTGCCCTTACCAAAATTCTCCGCAGTCAGGGTACCATGAACGGTATGATCACCTGTGCGGAGCATTTTAATGTCAATGAGGTTATGCGAAAGCTGGCGGAGTACCGGGTATCCGGCACGGTTGATCGGGTGACACGTCCAGAGAAAGAGGTGTTTCCGGCGCTGGTCGGGCAGAAGCTCCGGGTGGCGCTGATGGACTACGGCGTGAAGCAGAACATGATCGAATGCCTGCGTAAGCGGAGCTGCGAGGTGACGGTGTTCCCAGCCCACGCACCGGCGCGGGAGATTTTGGCGGGCGGCTTTGACGGTGTGATGCTGTCCAATGGCCCCGGCGACCCGGCGGATAACGTGGAGGTTATTAAAGAAGTCCGGGCACTGTATGAGTCGGACATCCCCCTGTTTGCCGTGTGCCTGGGCCACCAGCTGCTGGCTTTGGCCACTGGGGCGAAAACCCACAAGATGGTGTTCGGCCATCGGGGGGGCAACCACCCAGTGAAGGATCTGGAGGCGGGGCGGTGCTTCATCACAAGCCAGAACCACGGCTACGTGGTGGATGCGGCCAGCGTGGATCCAGCGGTGGCCCAGGTGTCCCACATCAACGTCAACGACAACACGGTGGAGGGGCTGAAGTACCAGCGGCCCAACTGCTTTACCGTCCAGTTCCACCCCGAGGCCAGTCCCGGCCCCGAGGATACAGAATACTTGTTTGACCGCTTTATTGCTTCCATGGGAGGTGAGCGCCATGCCTAAGGATCCGTCCATTAAAAAGGTTCTCGTTCTGGGTTCTGGGCCCATTGTCATCGGTCAGGCCGCTGAGTTCGATTACGCCGGAACTCAGGCCTGCCGCGCTTTGAAAGAGGAGGGCGTGGAGGTGGTGCTGGTCAACTCCAACCCCGCCACCATCATGACGGACAAGGACATCGCCGATCATGTGTACATTGAACCGCTGAACGTGGCTTCCGTTACCCAGGTCATCCAGAAGGAGCGGCCCGATTCCATCCTGCCCACTCTGGGCGGGCAGACGGGGCTGAACTTGGCCATGGCCCTTCATGAGGATCGCACACTGGATAAATACGGTGTGCGGCTGTTGGGCACCAGCCCTGAGTCCATCCACAAAGCGGAGGACCGCCAAGGCTTCAAGGACTGCATGGAGTCCATCGGCCAGCCCTGCGTCACATCGGATGTGGTGGAGAGCGTGAGGGACGCGGTGGCCTTCGCCGAGCAGATTGGCTATCCGGTGATCGTCCGGCCCGCCTATACCCTGGGCGGCACCGGTGGAGGCATCGCCTACGACGAGCCGTCCCTGCGGGAGATCGCCGACCGGGGCATCCACCTCTCCCGGGTGGGGCAGGTGCTCATTGAGCGGTGCATCGCCGGGTGGAAGGAGATCGAATTCGAGGTCATGCGGGACAGCGCCGGCAACGTGATTCAGATCTGCTCTATGGAGAACCTGGATCCCGTGGGCGTCCACACCGGCGACTCTATCGTGGTGGCCCCCACCCAGACCCTGGCCAATCGGGAGTACCAGATGCTGCGATCTGCGGCGTTGAATATCATCACCGCTCTGGGCATTGAGGGCGGATGCAACTGCCAGTTTGCCCTGAACCCTGATTCCTATGAATACGCCGTGATTGAGGTCAATCCCCGCGTGAGCCGCTCCTCCGCCCTGGCCTCCAAGGCCACGGGCTATCCCATCGCCAAGGTAGCGGCGAAAATTGCCCTTGGCTACACCTTGGATGAGATCCCCAACGCTGTTACCGGCAAGACCACCGCCTGCTTTGAGCCTACGGTGGATTACTGCGTGCTGAAGATCCCCCGCCTGCCCTTCGATAAGTTCACCACCGCCAGCCGTACCCTAGGCACCCAAATGAAGGCCACCGGTGAGGTGATGGCCATTGCCAACTCCTTCGAGGGGGCGCTGATGAAGGCCATCCGCTCCCTGGAACTGAATGTCCGGGCCCTGCGCCTGCCCAAGCTGGACGAGTTCTACACCGACGAGATAGAGGATATGCTGGTGAACGTGGATGACGAGCGGCTGTTTGTGGTGGCGGAGGCCATCCGCCGGGGTGTGTCCCCCAAGAAGATCAACTCCATCACCAAGATGGATCTGTGGTTCCTGAACCGCTTTAAGAACATCATTGATATGGAGGAGGCCCTGATCCGCTGTAAGGGCGTGCCCGACGAGGACACCCTGCGCCGCGCCAAGGAGATGTGCTTCGCCGACAGCTACATCGGCTGGCTGTGCCAGATGGAGCAGAAGGATGTCAAAGCCCTGCGGGAGCAGTACGGTATCATCCCATCCTTCAAGATGGTGGACACCTGCGCCGCCGAGTTTGACGCGGAGACGCCCTACTACTATTCCTCCTATGACGGGGAAAACGAGGCGGAAAGCCGAGACACTGGGAAGAAGAAGGTGCTGGTGCTGGGTTCCGGCCCCATCCGCATCGGCCAGGGCATTGAGTTTGACTACTGCTCTGTCCACTCTGTGTGGGCGCTGAAGCGGCTTGGGTATGAGACAATCATCGTCAACAACAACCCCGAAACGGTTTCCACCGACTTCGACGTGGCGGACAAGCTGTATTTCGAGCCCCTTACCGCCGAGGACGTGCAGAACATCGTGGAGCAGGAGCATCCCTGGGGGGCGGTGGTGCAGTTCGGCGGGCAGACCGCCATCAAGCTGGCTCACGCCCTCACTGACATGGGCGTGCCCATTCTGGGCACCTCCTCCGACGGCGTGGACGCTGCCGAGGACAGGGAGCGGTTTGACGAAATTCTGAACCGGTGCCGCATCCCGAGGGCCAGGGGCCGCACGGTTTTCACTACCGAGGAGGCGCTGAAGGCCGCCAACGAGATTGGCTATCCTGTGCTGGTTCGCCCGTCCTATGTGCTGGGCGGACAGGGGATGGAGATCGCCTACAACGATAGGAATATCACCGATTTTATGCGGATTATCAATCTCACGGTGCAGGAGCACCCCATCCTGGTGGACAAGTACCTCATGGGCCGCGAGGTGGAGGTGGACGGCGTGTTCGATGGGGAGGATTTGCTTATTCCCGGTATCATGGAGCACGTAGAGCGGGCCGGCGTCCACTCCGGGGACTCTATTTCTGTCTATCCCTCCATCCATGTGGAGGATAAGCACAAGGAGATCATTGAGCGCTATACCTACGATTTGGCCAAGGCCCTGGGTGTGGTGGGCCTCATCAACATCCAGTTTATCATCTACGATGACCAGGTGTATGTGATTGAGGTGAACCCCCGCTCCTCCCGCACCATCCCCTATATCTCCAAGGTCACCGGTGTGCCCATCATTGATCTGGCCACCAAGGTGATGCTGGGCCAGAAGCTGCGGGATTTGGGCTACGGCACCGGCGTCTACCGGGAGGCGGACTACTTCGCGGTAAAAATGCCCGTGTTCTCCTTTGAGAAGCTCACCGATGTGGATACCGGCCTGGGCCCGGAGATGAAGTCCACTGGAGAGGTGCTGGGTATTGCGGAGTCCTTCCCCCAGGCCCTGCTGAAAGCCTTTAAAGGGGCCAATATGCGCGCTCCTAAGAAGGGTGGCCGGGTGATTATCACCGTGAAGGACGAGGACAAGCAGGAATGTATCGGCATTGCCCGGCGTTTTGCCGACATGGGCATCGAGCTTCTGGCCACCGACGGCACCCGGCAAACCCTGCTGGACGCTGGTGTACCCTGTACCCGGCTGGCCCGGGTGTCGGAGGCCCATCCCAACATTATGGATATGATTGCATCGGGCACCATTGACCTGGTCATCAACACCCCCACCAAGGGCCGGAAGAACGACACCGACGGCTTCCGCATCCGCCGGGCCACGGTGGAGCACTCCGTGGGCTGCGTCACCGCCATCGACACAGCCCGGGCCCTGCTCACCGCCCGGGAGCAGGGGAGGAGCGAGGATCTCCAGGCGGTGGATATCACCACGATTTAAATGAGGAAAAGGGGTGAGGTGATGCGCCATCAACTTGTCATTGTGCTGGATTTCGGAGGACAATATAACCAGCTCATTGCCCGTCGGGTTCGGGAGTGCGGCGTGTACTGTGAGATCAAGCCGTATACGACGCCCCTGGCTGAGTTGAGAGCCATGGAGCCCATTGGGATTATCTTTACCGGGGGGCCGAATTCTGTTTATCTGGAGGATTCCCCCCATGTGGACAGCGAGATTTTTACCTGGGGTGTGCCGATTCTGGGGATCTGCTATGGCTGTCAGCTGCTGGCCCATTCTCTGGGGGGGCGGGTAACTGCCGCCCAGGACGATGCAGCGCGGGAGTACGGTAAGACTGTCACCCGGTTTGAGACGGGCTGTAAGCTGTTCAAGGGCCTGCCGGACACGGGGGTCACCTGGATGAGTCACGGGGACTACATGGAGAAAGTGCCGGAGGGCTTTGCCTTGACTGCCCATTCGGACGCCTGCCCCAATGTGGCCATTGCCGATGAGATTCGGGGGTTCTACGGCGTACAGTACCACCCGGAGGTGAACCATACCGAGCATGGCATTGACATGATCCGCAATTTCCTTTATGAGGTCTGTCGCGCGGCAGGGGATTGGAGCATGGAGGACTTTAAACATACTGCCGTGGCGGCGCTGCGGGAGAAAATCGGTGACGGCAGGGTGTTGCTGGCCCTCAGCGGGGGTGTGGATTCCTCCGTGGCGGCGGCTCTGCTGGCGGAAGCGGTAGGGGAACAGCTCACCTGCGTATTTGTGGATCACGGGCTGATGCGGAAAAACGAGGGGGACGAGGTTGAGGCCGCGTTCTCCAAATGGGCCATGAATTTTATCCGGGTGGATGCGGAGGATCGGTTCCTCATTAAGCTGACCGGGGTGGACGAGCCGGAGCATAAGCGGAAAATCATTGGCGAGGAATTTATCCGGGTGTTTGAGGGGGAGGCCAAGAAAATTGGCGCTGTAGACTATTTGGCCCAGGGCACCATTTATCCCGATGTCATCGAGTCCGGAGCGGGGGATGCTGCCGTCATCAAAAGCCATCACAATGTGGGCGGATTGCCGGATTATGTGGACTTTAAGGAGATCGTGGAGCCGCTGCGGCTGCTCTTTAAGGACGAAGTGCGGCAGCTGGGCCGGGAGCTGGGTCTGCCGGAGTACATGGTGGTGCGCCAGCCCTTCCCGGGGCCGGGTTTGGCCATCCGGGTGATCGGGGACATCACAAAGAACAAGCTGGATCTGCTCCGGGAGGCGGATGCCATTTTCCGGGAGGAGATGGAAAAGGCGGGGGAAGACAAGTGCCTGAGCCAGTTTTTTGCCGTCTTGACCAATATGCGTTCTGTGGGCGTGATGGGGGATGGAAGAACCTATGACTATGCCATTGCCCTGCGTGCGGTAACCACCGATGACTTCATGACGGCGGATTGGGCGCGGATTCCCTATGAGTTGCTGGATCGTGTGAGTGTGCGCATCGTTAACGAGGTCAAGGGGGTTAACCGAGTTTTGTACGATATCACCTCCAAGCCCCCGGCGACGATTGAGTGGGAATGAGTTTTTGAAACTTTGAACCCCTTGCGGCACAACGGATAGACGGTTTTATGCCTCTCTTTTGATAACAATTTGATAACGCTCCCCATAGGCCGTATCATTCTGTATCCCCGGTGGATTGCAGGTGAAAAGTGTTCCTTTGCGGCTTGTGGGTGACAAAAACCATATTACAAAGCCCTTACCGATGGCAACATCGGTAAGGGCTTTTGCCGTCTGTCAATCCTTTCCCAGCCTGTCCTTGAACGCTTCTACAAGGAAGTCGCTCAATTCCTTGGAGGGGACTTTGACCCATTTCCGGGTGGTATCGTACTTGGGGTAGTTGTAGCGCCAGCGGTCATAGTCCTCCCTGGTGATCTCCCCGGCCTCCAGCTTCTTGGCCTGCTCCGCCCAGGCGGACAGCATTTCAAGCATATCAACATAGGTCTTGCCTTTGGACTTGTCCAGCCTTAAACAGATTTCGCCGTCAATCTCCCCGATGGTCAGCCCCCGTATATCCTCCAGGGCAAAGAGGGTGTGCATGAGGCCAATATCGCTATCTATGTCAGGGACGGTCAGGGCATCGGTGGAGACTTCAAAGAAGCCCGCCAGCGTCCGGGTCAGGTCGGCCTTGGGGGTGCGGCTCCCGGTTTCATACTGCGCCATACGCACA
>CAJTVM010000005.1 GCA_910579595.1 uncultured Oscillospiraceae bacterium | reverse complement strand
GCAAATAAAATCGCAGCTCCATATCGGTGACATAACCAAGCAGGGTTGACAAATCCCACACCACTTCCGTCTTATCTTGATAGTCCGCAGATTTTATTTTTTCACACAGTTCGATCGCCTGCTTGTCGTTCAAGCGATTTATATGCCCGCTCAAGTATTCGACTGTTGACTTTGCAGAATCCTCAAAGTACAGCGAAGGACATTCCAAGATGATCTTATGAATGGAATTTGGATAGGTGTATGCGTACAAAACCGCAAGCATACCGCCATAAGAATGACCAAGTATACTCCATCTTTCGATTTCTAAGATTTTTCGCATCTTCTCAAGCATTTCGATCTGATATTCCATACCGTAGCTTTCATTCTCGGCAATCGCTTCGGAGCGCAACACTCCTAACTGATCAAATATGACAACCTTCATTTTCCCGCTCAATGCCCTTGCCTGATTCTCGAAATCCAGACAGCTTGCTCCTGGGCCTCCATGAAGATATAGCAGCGTATCGTTATGTTCCGCGCCATATACTTCATACCAAATCTTTTTGCCCCAGATATTTATGATCATATGAGTGTCACTCCTTTCACCTTCCAGAAAAGGAAGGATCCTGACCTGCAAGCTGTTCCGCCTGCCGTGCCGTAGTTAAGGCGTCGATGATCTCGTCCAGATCTCCGTCCATCACCGCGTCCAGCTTATAAAGCGTCAGCCCCACCCGGTGGTCGGTGAGCCGCCCCTGGGGGAAGTTGTAGGTGCGGATGCGCTCGTTGCGCATACCTGTGCCCACCTGGCTGCGGCGGTTCTCGCCGTACTCGGACTCTACCCGCTCCCGCTCCCGGTCGTACAGGATGGATGCCAGCAGACGCATGGCCTTCTCCCGGTTTTGGAACTGGGAACGCTCCTGCTGGCACTCCACCACCGTCCCCGTGGGCCTGTGGATCAGCCGCACGGCGGAGGACGTCTTATTGATGTGCTGCCCCCCCGCCCCGGAGGAGCGGAACACCTGCATCTCCACATCGGCGGGGTTGATCTCCACGTCCACCGTCTCCATCTCGGGCAGCACAGCCACGGTGACAGTGGAGGTATGCACCCGCCCGCCGGACTCCGTCTCCGGCACCCGCTGGACACGATGGACACCGCTTTCGAATTTGAACCTTGACCAAGCGCCGTCCCCCTCAATGGTGAACGAAATCTCCTTCACGCCGCCCAATTCCGTCTCGCTGGCGGAGTTCACCTCCACCTTCCAGCCCCGGCCTTCCGCGTACATGGTGTACATCCGGGTGAGGGAATGGGCAAACAAGGCGGATTCCTCACCCCCCACCCCGGCCCGGATCTCCATGATCACGTTTTTGCCATCGTTGGGGTCGCGGGGGAGAAGCAGGATTTTGATCTCCTGCTCCAGCCGTTCGATATCCTCTTTTGCGTGGGACAGCTCCTGCTGGGCCAGCTCCTTCATTTCCGGGTCGGAAAGCAGCCCCTCCGCTCCCGCCAGATCGCTTTTCGCCTTGCACAACGCCCGGTAGGCCGTCACCAGCGGCTCCAGCTCCTTCTGCTCCCGGTTGAGGCGGGATACCAGATCCGGATCGCTGTACGTCTCGTTGGCGGCCAATCGGGCCTCCAGCTCCTGGTATCTCAATTCAATGGTCTTTAATTGTCCGTCTATGGGATTTCCCTCCCAAATATAATTTTCTGTAGGGGAGGGACTCGCCCCTCCCGCTGTACCGATATACACTCTGTTTTCCGGGAGGGCGAGCCCCTCCCCTACAGGTTGTTTGCTATTTAACGGTCAAAGAGGAAGGATTTCACCAGGGCCAGCGGCTCCCGGAAGAACATCTGCACCGCCGACAGCGTGTGCGTACAGGGCGCGGCCAGGGTGGAGATATACTGGTCATTGTATGCCACATCCCACAAAATACCCGTGCGCGTCCGGTCCCAGAGCATTTCAATCCGCGCCAGGTGGAACCCGCTGGACACCAGCAGTACGTCATCGGTGAGGTTCCACCCCTCCCGCTCCATGAGGGCAAAAGTGTTGTTGATGTTCTGCCAGGTATTCCGGGACTTGTCCTCCCGATAGATTTGCGCCCCGTCCACCCCGTGGGCGGTGAGGTAGTCGTACATACACTGGGCCTCGGAGATGTGCTCATCGTCCCCCTTGCCGCCGGACACCACGATTTTCATATCCGGGTGGTCCTCCAGGTAGTCCAGCGCCGTGTCCAGCCGGTCCCGGAGCAGGACGGACGGCCCGTCCGGCTTCACTTGACAGCCAAAGATCACCATCACCTGGGGCTCTCCCACCATCTTGTCCCGGCTCCCCAGGGCGATGACAACCTCCAGCACCCCAAACAGAACCAGTCCAAGGCCAATCAGCACCAGCAGGGCGGCCAGCCACTTTTTCCCCCCGCTCCCGCGTTTTCTTCCGCGATAGTTGTTGTACTCCACCGGTTACATCCCCTTTGCTTCCTCTAATTCCGCCGCCAAGCGCTCCCACTCGGCGTACAGATGGGCCAGCTCGTCCTCCGCCGCCTCCCGCTCCTTGTACACGTCCTGGAGCTTCAGGTAGTCCGACGCGGCGTCCTCCGCCGCCTGGGCCAGTTCGTCCAGACGGATCTCCGCCTTTTCCACCGCCCGCTCGGCGGCGCGCACCTGCTTTTCCAGCTCCTTGGTACCGCCCGCACGATGGGGCTTGTCCTCCTTGGACTTGGACAGTGCGCCTGGATCGCTGCACCCCGCGGGGGCTTTGGCGTTTTTCAGCTGTTCCTGCCGTTCCCGGAAGGCCCGGTACTCGCTGTACGTGCCGTGGAAGTCGGTGATCCGCCCGTTTTCCAGCATCCACACCCGGGTGGCGAACTTCTCGATAAAATAGCGGTCATGGGATACAAACAGCAGGTTGCCGCCGTACTCCTCTACCGCCTCCTCAATCCACTCCCGGGAGTCGATGTCCAAATGGTTGGTGGGCTCGTCCAAAATGAGGAGGTTGATCCGGCTGTCCATCAGCATACACAGGCGCAGCCTGGACTGCTCCCCGCCGGACAGGGCGGACACCACCTTGAACACGTCCTCCCCCCGGAACTTGAACGCCGCCAGCCGATCCCGCGCCTCCTGGGTGGAGCAGTCCTGAGCATACAGCATGGTGTCCACCAGGTTGCGGCCGGGATGATCAAAGTGGATGATCTGGGGCAGGTAGCCGATACGGATGGATGGTCCCAGGTAAATGGAACCGGAATCCGCCGTCTCCTCCCCCATAATCAGCTTGATAAAGGTGGATTTCCCGGTGCCATTGTCCCCTAACAGGGCAATGCGCTCCCCGCCCGCTACCTCTAAATTGATGTGGTCAAACAGGGTGCGCTCCCCAAAGGACTTGGACAGATCGGTGACCACCATGGCCTCGTCCCCATGGAACTCCCGTTCGCCGAAGCGGGTGGCCATTTTGCGCTCTTTTGTGGGCCTGTCCGTGGTGCGCATACGCTCGATACGCCGCTCCATATTGATGGCCCGCTTGTACTGCTTGTCGTTGCCCTTGAATGCCCACAGGCGCATCTGCTCCGCCGCGGCCTCCAGCTGAGCGATCTTCGCCTGCTCCTTCTCGTACTGCTTCAGCCGCTCCTGGTACCGCCGTTCCTTTTCCTCCACATAGAAGGAATAGTTGCCGGAGTACAGCTCCGCCCTGCCGTCCTGAATCTCCGCCACCCGCTTGACCACCTTGTCCAAAAACCAGCGGTCATGGGAGATGGCCAGCACCGTACCCTTGAACCGCTCCAGGTAGCCCTCCAGCCACTCGGTGGCATTCAAATCCAGATGGTTGGTGGGCTCGTCCAGCAGGAGGATATCGGTGTCCTCCAAAATCAGCCTGGCCAGGTTGATCCGGGTTTTTTCCCCACCGGACAAAGCGTCAAAGGGACGGGAACGCATCTCCTGCCCAATTCCCAGGCCGTTGCATACCTTATTTAATCTCGTCTCGGTGTCGTACCCGCCCCCCGCCTCAAAGGCGGCGGTGAGCTTGTCGTACCGGGTCATGACCTGGGGATCATCTCCGTCCGCCATTTTCGCGGCCAGGCCGGCAAGCTCCGCCTCCATAGCGTGGAGGGGGGCAAAGGCGGTGTCCAGCACGTCCCTTACGGTATAACCCTCCGGGTACACCGGAATCTGGGAAATCAGCCCCAGCCCCTTGCCGGGGGCGATGGCGACGGTACCCTCGTCCGGATCCACCTGCCCGGTCATCATGCGGAAAATGGTGGTCTTGCCCGCGCCGTTGCGGCCCAGCAGGCCCACCCGCTCCCCCTGGTCAATCTGGAGGGAGAAGCCGTCTAAAATCCGTTTGCCGACCTCAAACTCCTTGACGAGGCCGGTCAGCTGTATATCAATCATGGGTAAATTCTCCTAAGATATTACATGAAACTCCGTGAGCCCCCTCACTCCGGCACATTGGCCAGCAGGAAATCCACGATCTTCTCAAACGCCATGGAGCGGGACGCCTTCACCAGGATGGTCACGCCGGCGCGCACCTCCCGGGACAGGGCGTTTTTAGCCGCGTCCAGGGTGGGGAAATAGTCCGCCTGGGAAAGCCCCGCGGCCTTTGCCCCTTCGGCCATAAACCGGGCCAAATCCCCCACGGCGATGAGCCGGTCCACCCCGGCCTGGGCAAAACACCCCCCCACCGCCCGGTGGAACTGCTCCGCGCCGGGGCCGAGCTCTTTCATATCTCCCACCACGGCCACCTTCCGGCGCTTCTGGCCCGCTTCGCCCAGGACGGCGGCGGCGGCCCGCATGGACTGGGGGTTGGCGTTGTAGGCATCGTTCAAAATCACAATATCGCCCTTACAGCGGACAACGTTCATCCGCATTTTGGTGGGCAGGAAGGCCCCGATGCCCCGGACGATCTCGTCGGGAGTCATGCCCAGGGCCTCCCCCACAGCGGCGGCCATAAGGGTGGGATAGATCATGTGCCGGCCCAGGGCGGGAATGTCCGCCTCAAACTGGCCCCGGGGAGTTTTCACCCGGCAGTTCAGGTGGGCGGCGTTGTCGGTGTTGATATCGCGGGCGGTATAGTCCAGCCCTTCGCCGCTGCCCACGAACACAGTGCGCTGGGCCAGCGTCCCCCGCAGGGTGGACAGCAGAGCGTCGTCCCCGTTGAGGACGGCAAGGCCGTCCTTTTTCAAGTGGGGGAAAATCTCACACTTGGCCTTGAAGATGTTCTCCCGGCTGCCCAGGTTCTCGATGTGGGCATCGCCGATATTGGTGATCAGGGCCATGTCCGGCTCCACCAGACGGCCCAGGCCGTCGATCTCCCCGGCGTGATCCATGCCCAGCTCCACCACGCACACCTGGTGCTCCTTGCCCAGCTTCAGCAGGGTGAGGGGCACGCCGATGTCGTTGTTAAAGTTACCCTCGGTCTTGTGCACCTTGAATTTGGCCCCCAGCACCGCCGCCACCATGTCCTTGGTGGTGGTTTTGCCCACCGACCCGGTGATGGCAACGAAGGGGATGGGGAACAGCTTTTTGTAATACCGGGCCAGCTCCCACAGGGCGCGCTGGGTGGAGCGCACCTTGATGTAGAACTTGCCGGGGAGGTAGCTCTCCCGTTCCCGGGCGGTGAAGCAGCCTGCCGCCCCCGCCTCCAGAGCGGAGTTGATAAAGGAATGACCATCAAACCGCTCCCCTTCCAGGGGGATGAACAGGCAGCCCGGGCCGATTTTCCGGCTGTCGGTGCTCACCTCGGCCACGGCGGCGTCCATGTCGTCATATTCCCCCAGCAGGGTGCCGTTCACCGCTTCCAAAAGCTGTCTCAGTGTCAGTGCTTCCATAATGGCGCTCCTCTCCCGCTCTTTTGCGGTGTTATTTTCCGGCCTTCCGGGCTTCCAAAGACGCCTCAATGATTCGTTCACACAGCTCGCCGTAGCCGATGCCCACCGCCGCCGCCTCCTGGGGCAGCAGGCTGGTGGGGGTCATGCCTGGCAGGGTGTTGATCTCCAAAAACCAGGGGACGCCGTCCCCGGTAACGATGAAGTCCGCCCGGGAGTACACCGACAGCCCCAGGGCACGGAACACAGTCAGCGCCGCGTCCCCCAGGCGCTTCTCCCACTCCGCCGGGATGGGGGCGGGGGTGATCTCCTCCGCCGCGCCGGGCTGGTACTTGTTCTCGTAGTCATAGAAACCGGTCTTGGGAATAATCTCAATGGAGGGCAGGGCGCGATCCTCCAGGATGCCCACCTGAATCTCCCGTCCTTCGATGTACTGCTCCACCACGCACGCGCCGCCGAAATTCAGGCCGGCCGCCAGCGCGGCGGAAAGGGCCTCTTTATCGTGGACAATGGACACGCCGATGGAGGATCCGGAGGCCACCGGCTTTACCACGCAGGGCAGTTCCAGGCGCTCTGACAAAGCGGGGATATCGTCCGCGCCGTAACGAATCAGCTCCCACCTGGGGGTGGCCACGCCCAGGGGCGCCACCAGCTTTTTGGTCAGATCCTTGTCCATGGCGATGGCGCTGCCCAGGTAGCCCGCCCCGGTGTAGGAGATGCCCAGCAGATCCAGCGCGGCCTGTACCCGGCCGTCCTCCCCGCAGGTGCCGTGGAGGGCCAGGAACACCACGTCCGCCTGACGGCACAGCTCCAGCACACCGGGACCGAACTGGCCGTCCCCGCCGCCATCGCGGGACGCCTTGACCGCCTCCAGATCCGGGGCCTGCCGCCCAATGCGGGTCAGCTCCTCCGGGATGGGGGCGGCAAACAGGGACTCCGGGGCCTCCTGGGTTCCCAGGTACATATCAATGAGGGCAGTCTCGTGGCCCCGCTCCCGCAGGGCGGCGCATACCTTGCATCCGCTGGACAGGGACACGTTGCGCTCATCGCTGAGCCCGCCCGCTAAAACAACGATTTTCATGGCTGATCTCCTTATTGGCCGATATAGATGTTCTATTTTATGCTTGAATGTAAATTATACCACAATAGAATATAGAAAACAAGCGGGAGCTTCACGCAAAAACCGGCGGTTCCCCCTTTTCGGTTCACCGCAGTTTTTACTGCATGCTCAGGTTCTGGTTGAGCCGATCCACCATCCAGGCAAGCCGTCTCTCCCGTCCTGTATCCGTTTTTGCGTCAAAATACGCTCGGGCATAGGTCTTTTTGACGGACAATTGTGTCATGTTCAGCTCTGGGGTGTCAACGCGCACACCGATTGCGCAAAGTTTGGACAGCTGCCTCGGTGGTTAACCGGTTTTTCCTTGCAAAAACCACCCCCGTGTGATATGATTAGCGTTGCAATTCCAGCCAATTCCGGGATCGTCCGCGGTCCCCGTTTATGAGGTGAGCATCATGTCAACCTGTTCCCAGCTCCTGACCGCCCTGAAGGACGGCATCCACGACAAAACCCTTGCCGCCCTCTACGCCCTGGACGGCACCGCCCAGAAACTGGATGAGGCCCGGGCCCGGGCTGTCCGCACTGCGGAGCGCTTCGCCGCCCAATACGGGGCGGACAACCAGGACGCGGCCCTGTTCAGCGGCCCCGGCCGCACCGAGATCGGCGGCAACCACACCGACCACCAGCACGGCCGCGTCCTGTGCGGCAGCGTGGATCTGGATATGCTGGCCTGCGCCGCCCCCAACGGGACGCACATGGTGCGCGTCCAGTCCGAGGGCTACCCCGCCCTGGAAATTTCCCTGGATGACCTGTCCCCCAAAAAGGAGGAGGAAAATACCTCCGCCGCCCTGGTGCGTGGCGTGGCGGCCAAAATCAAGGAGCTGGGCTATGAGTTGTCCGGTTTTGACGCCTACGCCACCTCTACGGTGCTGTCCGGCTCCGGGCTGTCCTCCTCCGCCGCCTATGAAACGCTGGTGGGCAACATCTTCAACCACTTCTGCTGCGGGGACAAGCTGGATACCGTCACCATCGCCAAAATCGGCCAGTATGCCGAAAACGTCTACTTCGGCAAACCCTGCGGCCTGATGGATCAGATGGGCTCGTCTGTGGGCGGCGCGGTATTCATCGACTTCAACAACCCTGCCGACCCGGTGGTGGAGCGGATAGACTACGATTTCAGCCGGTCCGGCTATGCCCTGTGCATCGTAGACACCGGCTCCAGCCACGGCGATTTGACCGGCGACTACGCCGCCGTCACCCGGGAAATGGGCGCGGTGGCGGCACACTTCGGCAAACAGGTGCTCCGGGACGTGCCCCTGGAGGACTTCCGCGCCGCCCTCCCCGCCCTGCGGCGGGAGTGCGGCGACCGGGCGGTGCTGCGGGCCATTCACTTCTACAATGATGACCGCCGGACGGTGCTGGAGGCCGCAGCCCTTAAGAATGGGGACTTCGACGTCTTCCTGAGCTTGGTGAATGAGTCCGGGCGGTCCTCCGCCCTCCACCTGCAAAACACCTGGTCTACCGCCAATCCGAGGCAGCAGGCCATCCCCCTGGCCCTGGCGGAGGCCGAGCGGCTGCTGGACTCGGGGGCCTGCCGGGTGCACGGCGGCGGCTTTGCGGGCACCATCCAGGCATTCGTGCCCAACGCCGATCTGGATCAGTTCAAAAGCGGTATGGAGGCCCTGTTCGGCGCGGGCAAGTGCCATATCCTGCACATCCGTCCCCAGGGCGGGTGCGTTGTGGCGGAATAGGGGGCTTTACAATGATTGACAACGCTGTATCCAAGCTGGTGGCCTACGCTCTGCAGAAGGATTTGATCCTGCCCTGCGACAAGGACTGGGCCGTCAACGCAATCCTGGACACCCTGAAGCTGGACAGCTACACCGACCCTGGGCAGGAGTGGGGTGAAGTGGAGCTGGCCCCCGTGCTGGACGAGCTGCTGGATGACGCCTACCAGCGCGGCGTGCTCACCGAAAATTCCGTGGTCTACCGCGATTTGTTCGACACAGAGATCATGGGCCGCCTCACCCCCCGGCCCGCCCAGGTGATTGACCATTTCCGCTTCTTGTACCTGCTGGATCCCAAGGACGCCACCGACTGGTACTACAAGTTCAGCCAGGATACCAACTATATCCGGCGGGATCGCATCGCCAAGGACGTACAATGGAAAGCGGCCACCGAGTACGGAGATCTGGACATTACCATCAACCTGTCCAAGCCGGAAAAGGATCCCAAGGCCATCGCCGCCGCCAAGAACCTCCCCGCCTCCGCCTACCCCCAGTGCCAGCTGTGCGCTGAGAACGAGGGCTACGCGGGGCGGGTCAACCACCCCGCCCGGCAGAACCATCGGATCATCCCCATCACCATCAACGATTCCCCCTGGTTTTTGCAGTATTCCCCTTATGTCTATTACAACGAACACTGTATCTGCCTCAACAGTGAGCACATCCCTATGAAGATCGATAGGGCCTGCTTCGCCAAGCTGCTGAGCTTTGTCCAGCAATTCCCCCACTACTTTGTGGGTTCCAACGCCGACCTGCCTATTGTGGGCGGATCCATCCTGGCCCATGACCACTTCCAGGGCGGGCGCTATACCTTCGCCATGGAACGCGCTCCCATTGAGGCCCCCTTCACCTTCCCCGGCTTCGAGGACGTGGATGCGGGCATCGTGAAGTGGCCCATGTCGGTGGTGCGCATTGCGTCCGTGAACACGGAGCGGCTTATTGAGCTGGCGGACAGGATCCTGTTGGCGTGGCGGGGCTACGCCGACGAGGGGGCCTTCATCTTCGCTGAGACGGACGGCGAACCCCACAACACCATCACCCCCATCGCCCGGATGCGGGACGGGAAATACGAGCTGGATCTGGTGCTGCGCAACAACATCACCACCGAGGAGCACCCCCTGGGGGTGTACCATCCCCACGCCGAGCTGCACCACATCAAGAAGGAGAACATCGGCCTCATCGAAGTGATGGGTCTGGCCGTCCTCCCGGCGCGGCTGAAGGAAGAGCTTGCCGCGGTGGCCGGCGCCCTGGCGGACGGAAAGGATCTGCGCTCCGACGAGCGCACCGCCAAGCACGCAGACTGGGCGGAGAGCTTCGCGCCCAACTATACCATCACAGCGGACAACGCCTTGGACATTGTGAAAAAGGAGACAGGCTTGGTATTCGCCAAGGTGCTGGAACACTCGGGGGTGTATGCCCGCACCGGGGAGGGCAAAAAGGCTTTCCTGCGGTTCCTGCAAACCATATAAAAATCATTCCCCCGCCCATCGGGCGGGGGAATTGTCAAAGGAGGCCATCCGCTTGAAGGAATTTACCATCGGGCCCAACGATGCGGGCCAGCGGCTGGACCGCTGGCTGGTCAAAGCCGTCCCCCTCCTTCCCGCCCCGCTGGCCCAGAAGTATATCCGGCTCAAGCGGGTGAAGCGCAACGGCAAGGGGGCCAAACGGGACGCGAGGCTGGAGCAGGGGGACGTACTCCAGCTCTACATCAACGACGAGTTCTTTGACACACCCAGCCCGGACAACGCCTTTCTCCGGGTGGACAGGCCCCGGCTGGATATTTTGTACGAGGACGGGGACATTCTCCTGCTAAACAAACGCCCCGGCATGGTGGTGCACCCCGATGATAAGGAGCAGGTAAACACCCTCATCACCCATATTCAGGCATATCTGTATCAAAAGCGGGAGTGGTCGCCCTATAAGGAAAACACCTTCGCCCCCGCGCTGTGCAACCGCATCGACAGAAACACCGGAGGCATCGTCATCGCCGCCAAAACCGCCGAGGCTTTGCGGGTGATGAACCAGAAAATCAAGGATAGGGAGTTGCAAAAGCTGTACCTTTGCGTCATTCACGGAACCATGACCCCCAAAGAGGGACAGTTAAAAGGCTATATTCTGAAGGACGGCAACAAGGCACAGGTGAAGGTGTACGGCCACCCCGTCCCCGGTGGGAAAACGGCGGTGACGCTGTACAAGACGCTGGAAACGCGGAACGGGCTGTCTCTGATGGAGTGCGACCTCATCACCGGGCGCACCCATCAGATCCGCGCCCAGTTCGCCGCCGCCGGACACCCTTTGCTGGGGGATGGCAAGTACGGCCGGGAAAGGGACGGCAAGCGGTTCGACCGCAAATTTCAGGCGCTGTATTCCTATAAGCTGCGGTTCCAGTTCACCACCGACGCGGGCTGTTTCGAGCACCTGAACGGCCGGGAGTGGACAGTGGAGGATGTGGATTTTGTGGACGAGTACTTTCCAAAAGAGTGAAGGAGGCCGCCATGTACTATCACGCATCGTCAACCCCTGGGATCAAAACCCTGGAACCCAGGATATCCAATCACGGCATCCCCCTGATCTACTTCTCCAAAAAGCGGGAAAATGTACTGCCCTATCTGAGCAATGCCGTTGAAAAATATTGCAGGGCTACCGGCTTTGTCCACTCCGGCAAGTGGACCAAATGGGGTTCATACGGCTTTCAAAACGGACTTTTACAGCTGGATGAATACTATCCCAACGCATTGGAAGAAACCTACCGCGGTGTTTCCGGCTATATCTACCATACCCATTCCGTTCAGGAAACCGAGCAGGACATCCAGATCCCGGATGCCGCCGTCTCCGCCGCCCCGGTTCCTGTGGACGGTGTGGAGTTTATCCCGGACGCTTACGAGGCGATCCTGGACGCGGAGCGCGGAGGCCTGCTCCTGATCAGGCGGTACGAAACCTTTTCTGAGGAAATGCTCGGCTGGATCCGGAAAACCATGCGGGAGCAGTACGACAGTGCGGAGGAGCAGCCTGAATACAGGCATTTTTTGAAGAACAAGTTTGATTTTATCCATTAGGAGGGATAGCATGAGCGGCACAATCGTCAATCTGCGGGAATACCCCGAACTGCTGAACCGGGCTGCGGCATGGTTCCATGAAAAATGGGGCATCCCGCTGGACACCTACCGGGAGAGCATGGAGGAATGCATCCAGCGCAAGGACCCGGTACCCCAGTGGTATGCAGTCACAGAGGGCGGCGCCATTGTGGGCGGGCTGGGCGTCATTGAGAACGACTTCCATGACCGCATGGATCTGACCCCCAACGTGTGCGCCGTATATGTGGCGGAATCATGCCGCTGCCAGGGCATCGCCGGGGTGCTGCTGAACCATGTCTGTGAGGATATGGCAGGCATGGGGGTGGACACCCTCTACCTGCTCACCGACCACACCTCTTTTTATGAGCGCTATGGCTGGCAGTTCCTGTGCATGGCCCAGGGGGACGGGGAGGATGAGCCGTCCCGGATGTACGTACACCATTGGAATGCGTGATGGGGAACCTCAAAAACTATAAGCTGGGCTTTGATCTGTGGGGGCTGGGGCTGTTCCTGCTCATCATGCTCCCCAATTTCGTCTGGTTTGCCGTCCCCGCCCCCAATGATGTCTTACGCAGGGAATCTGTCACACCGCTGGTCGATGCCATCGCCCAGGTGTTTCAGGCCGTCATGGCGGCGGCGCTGTGCGCCGTAGTCAACACAGCGCGGGACAATCCTGTCAAACGCGGATATCTGGCGGGGACCGCCGCCTGCGCGGCGCTGTACTTCGCCGGGTGGATTGCCTACTACGCCGGGATTGCAAACGCCGTTGTGATCCTGGCCCTGTGCCTCGCCCCCTGCGGGGCATTCCTGGTCTTTGCCCTGGGACGGAAGAATGGGATTGCCCTGGTTTCAGGGGGCATTTTCGCCCTGTGCCACCTGATATTTTCAATTGTAAATTTCCTCCTGTAAAAAGCCCCGGCGCAGTTCAAAAAGACCGCGCCGGGGCTTTGCTTAACTGATGCTGACCACCTGATACCCGGCCTCCTCCACGGCGGCGCGGATGGCGGCGTCGGACACATCGCCGGATACCACGGCTGTCTTGCTGTCCAGATCCACAGTGGCGGACGCCCCAGAGATCCCGTTCAGCGCCTTGTCCACATGGGCACGGCAATTCTGGCACATCATGCCCTCAATGACAACTTTCTTTTCCATAACTTTTTGTTCTCCTTTCATTTCAACGGCGGGGTTTCCGCCGGTTTTCACTTCCGCCTGGTACTGGACGCTGGGCTTGAAAAACCGCAGGCGCAGGGCATTGCTCACCACGCACACCGAACTGAAGCTCATGGCCGCCGCGCCCAGCATGGGGCTGAGCTGAGGCCCGCCCCAAATCGCCAGCACCCCCGCCGCCACCGGGATGCAGATGGCATTGTAGAAAAACGCCCAGAACAGGTTCTGCTTTACGTTACGGATGGTGGCCCGGGACAGCTCCACCGCCGTCACCGCATCCGCCAAATCGGATTTCATCAGCACGATGTCGGCGCTCTCGATGGCCACGTCCGTCCCCGCGCCGATGGCCAGGCCCACATCCGCCCGGGCCAGGGCTGGGGCGTCGTTGATGCCGTCGCCCACCATGGCCACCTTCTCCCCCTGCTCCTGGAGGGCGGCAATCTGCCGCTCCTTGTCGGCGGGGAGCACCTCGGAGACAACCTGTGTCAAGCCCAGCTCCTTCCCGATGGCCTCGGCGGTGCGTTTATTGTCGCCAGTGAGCATAACCACCTTTAGCCCCAGCTTTTGGAAGCCCTCAATGGCCGCTTTGCTGGATGCCTTCACCGTATCCGCCACGGCGATGATGCCGATGGGTCTGCCGTCCTCCACAAAGAACAGCGGTGTTTTTCCCTGCTTTGCCAGCTCGCCGGCAATCATGGTGTCCCGCCCCAAATCGACCTTCGCGTCCGCCAGCATGGCGGCGTTGCCCGCCAGATAGTCCCCGCCCTGAATACTCCCCCGGACGCCCTTGCCGTGGACGGCTTCAAACTGCTCCACCGGGCACAGGGGGATGCTGCGGCTGGCCGCTTCCTCCACAATGGCCGAACCCAAGGGGTGCTCGGAGGGCTTCTCCAACGACGCCGCCACACACAAAAGCTCCTCCGCGGTGGTCTGGCCCAGGGGATACAGGTCGGTGACCTTCGGCCTGCCCTCGGTGACGGTGCCCGTCTTGTCCAGTACTACGGTGGTGATGGAGCGCAGATTTTCCAGCCCCTCGGCAGATTTTACCAGGATGCCATGCTCCGCACCTTTGCCGGTGCCCACCATGATGGCCACCGGGGTGGCCAGCCCCAGGGCGCATGGGCAGGAGATCACCAGCACCGCCACGCCGGAGGTCAGCGCCCGCTCCACCGAGCCGGTGGCGATCATCCAGATCACGGCGGTGACCAGAGCGATGGCCATGACCACGGGAACGAACACCCCGGCAACTTTGTCCGCCAGCTTGGCGATGGGAGCTTTTGACGAAGCCGCCTCGTCCACCAGCCGGATCATCTGGGCCAGGGTGGTGTTCTCCCCCACCCGGGTGGCCCGGAGGGTGAGTACGCCGGACTTGTTGATGGAGGCGGAGATCACCGTGTCGCCGGGGGCCTTATCCACCGGGATAGACTCGCCGGTGAGGGCGGATTCATCCACCGAGGACGCGCCCTCCACCACCACACCGTCCACCGGCACCGAGCCGCCGGGCCGCACCAGTACCAGATCCCCCGCCTGGATCTGCTCCACGGGGACCTCCACCTCTTTCCCGTCCCGCAGGAGGTTAGCGGTCTTTGGGGTCAGATCCATCAGCCGGGAGATGGCCTGACCCGTTTTGCCCTTGGATCGGGTCTCCAGGTACTTGCCCAGGGTAATGAGGGTGAGGATCATACCAGCAGATTCAAAATACAGATCCATGGAGTAGCGCTCTACCAGCGCCATATCCCCGTGGCCCAGCCCCCAGCCGATACAGTAGAGCGCGGCAACGCCATACACCACAGCGGCGGCGGAGCCTACGGCGATCAGGGAGTCCATGTTGGGGGAGAGATGCCAAAGGGTTTTAAACCCGACCCGGTAATACTTCTGGTTGATCACCATGATGGGCACCGTCAGCAGGAACAGCGTCAGGGCAAAGGTCATGGCGTTTTCCGTCCCGTGGAAAAAATGGGGGATGGGCCAGCCCATCATGTGTCCCATCGACAGGTAGAACAGGGGGATGAGGAATACCAAGGACGCGATGAGCCGCGCCTTCATGTTTTTCAAATCGTCCTCCATAGCGCGGCTGGCAGGTTCCGCCTGGGCTTGGGCTGCGCCCTGTCCGTGGGCGGCGGGCAGGGCCGCGCCATACCCCGCCTTTTCCACGGCGGACACGATCTGCTCCGGGGTCAGCCCCCCATCCCAGTCCACCGTCATGGACCCGCCCAGCAGGTTGACGTTCACATCGCACACACCGTCCAGCTTCCGCACCGCCTTGTCCACATGAGCGGAGCAAGCGGAGCAGGTCATGCCGGTGACGGTAAATTTTTGCTTCATTTCGGGTTCACCTCGCTGAAAACGCACTCTTTATAGTTATAGTATCTTCCCCAGGGCATTTACCAATTCGTCAATTTTGTCCGACCGCTCCTGGTCACTCTGGGCGTGCTCCACACAGTGCTTTAGGTGGGCGGTCAGGATCTCCTTGTTCACCCGCTTCAGCATGGCGTCGGCGGCGGTGACCTGCTGGGAGATGTCCATGCAGTAGCGGTCCTCCTCCACCATTTTGATGATGCCGTCGATCTGCCCCCGGGCGGTTTTCAGCAGCCGCAGCACCGTTTTCTGGTCAGCCATCATGGGCCGTCCCTCCCCTTTGCAGGATAATACCCCCCTGGGGGGTAGTGTTATCCTATCATCTCGCTGGGCTTTTGTCAAGTACCCGCCGCCAGATTTTTTCGCTCGCCGCCAGCGCTGCCCCCTGCCCCCTTCCCGTCCTGATGGGACGCAGTGTATCAAGGGTGTTCTCACCACTACAACCAGGTTGCATTTCATCCGCATTGGTGATATACTTTTGCTGGAATAAACCGGCACATCAAAATACAGCGGAGATTTTATGAAAGAAATATTTCTATGCGTTATGACCAGGGAGCTTTGCCATGAATTGTATAAGGGTTGGGAAAACGATCCCGCCATCTATCGTGACATGGATTTATTTGCGCCCTATCACTATGACAAAAACGCAGTGAATCAATATTTTGACGCTAAGCAAAATTCGTCCCGTGTTTTATTCGCCATCATGAAAGATGGAGCGCCAATCGGCGAGCTTCATCTGAAGCGGATCGACAGGGAACGCAAAGAGTGTACTCTGAGCATCCATATGCAAAATGACACTGTAAAAGGCCTGGGATATGGAACTTGCGCGGAGAAGCTGGCGCTGAAATACGCCTTCGATGTTTTGGGAATGGTTGCTGTCAATGCCGACACGGTTATAAAGAATACACGGAGCCAGCATGTACTTGAAAAAGCCGGATTTCAGTATACAGGAGAGAAGGACGGTTTTAAATATTATCGATGTGCGCGATAAATAGGAGGTATCATTATGCAGTTCACCCTTCAAAAAGGCCCGTACACCGCCGTCGCGGAAACCAAAGGCGGCGAACTCGTCTCCTTCCGGGATGCTGCCGGAACGGAATACATCTGGGGCGGCGACCCGGCCTACTGGTCCGGCCGCAACCCCAACCTGTTCCCCATTGTGGGCAGCTTGAAAAACGGCCGGGTGCGCATCAACGGCCGGGAATACGAGATGGGCCGCCACGGCTTCGCCCGGGGCAGCGAGTTCACCGCCGCGGAACGGGGGGAGGACTTCGTTGTCTTTGAGCTGCGGGAAAGCGCT
The DNA here is from genome assembly GCA_910579595.1 of uncultured Oscillospiraceae bacterium. Taxonomy (GTDB): domain Bacteria; phylum Bacillota; class Clostridia; order Oscillospirales; family Oscillospiraceae; genus Enterenecus. Next base: position 45,728 of record CAJTVM010000005.1, on the reverse strand, counting down.
GACACCCTGGCGCGCTACCCCTTCCCCTTCCTGCTGCGGGTGCGCCACCAGCTTTTGGAGGACGGCTTTGCCACCACCTTTGAGGTTACAAACACCGGGGACACCCCCCTGCCCTTCTGCGCAGGCGCCCACACCGCCTTTAACTGCCCCCTGTATGCGGGGGAACGCTTCGAGGATTACCAGCTGGTTTTTGACCAGGAGGAGGACTCCGACTCCCTGGCCCTGACCCCGGAAGGGCTGCTCTTACCCGGCAAACGGGTGCCCATCCTCCATGGGACAGACACCATCCCCCTGAGCCACCAGCCCTTTGACGAGCTGGACACACTGATGTTTGACGGCCTGCGATCCAAGGGCGTAAAGCTGATCCACAAGGGCACGGGTCATGGCATACACATGGCGTTCAAGGATTTCCCCATGATCGCCTTCTGGACCAAGGCCAACGCCAACGCCCCCTACATCTGCCTGGAACCCTGGCACGGCTGCGCCGCCTGGGATGATGAGAGCGGCGAATTTACCGATAAGCCCCACTGCATCACCCTCCAGCCGGGGGAAAGCCGGACGCTGGGCTATTCCGTAAAAACTGTGTAAGAACCTGTATTCACAACCTCAATTCACCGCTTGGCCGGGTCTATTCCCGCCATGCCGCGTTAAATTTTTTGAAATAAACACAATGATTCCTGCGAAAATTTGCCTTGCCCGGCGGGAAAATCCCTCGCCCATCCGCCGGTTTCGGCTGTGAATACAGGTTTTAAGAGGTTTTAGAATCCATTAAGTTTTTCTGAAAAAACCACTGATCGAATAGACAGCCGGGGCTGTTCTGTGGTATGCTTTTTCCAACGAAAGGAGTGGTTTCCATGATTGTCCGGCGCAGTGTCCCCATGTGTATTTTCCTGTCCATCATCACCTGCGGCATTTATGGGATGTACTGGTTCGTCTGTGTCTCCAATGAGACAGACGCGGTCACCGGGGAGTATGGCCCCGGCGGCGGAATGTGCCTGCTGTTCAACATCGTCACCTGCGGTATTTACGGCATTTACTGGGGCTGGAAAACTGGCGACAAGCTGGATGCCTCCCGCGCCCGCCACGGCGTGGTGCCCGGTTCCTTCGCCATCCTGTTCCTGCTGCTCAACCTGTTTGGTCTGCTCATCGTTTCCCTGGCCATCATTCAAAGCGAGCTGAACCGCTACACCCCCGATTACTGATGGAACGCATCCGCCTGCGCCGCCTGGGCGGGGGCTGCGCCCTGCTGCTGGCGGCGGGGCTGGGCTACGCCCTATGGGTGCGGCTCACCGGACTGGCCCTCCCCTGCCCTTTCCGGGCCGTCACCGGCCTGCTGTGTCCCGGCTGCGGCGTGACCCGGCTGTGCCTTGCCCTGCTCCGGGGGGATTGGGCGGCGGCGTGGCAGGCCAACCCCATCCTGCTGCTCCTGCTCCCAGTTTTGGCGGTGCTGCTGATCCGCACCGCCCTCCGGTATGTCCGGGAGGGCGGCGCCATCGCCCCCAAATGGGAGCGCGGGCTGGTATGGGCCATGGTGGGCCTGCTGGCGGCGTGGGGCGTTGTGCGCAACCTCATATAAAAATCCACACATAAATACGGCCTCCAATCAAGAAGCCGCCCCTGCCTGGGGCGGCTTCTTTTTGCTGCGAACCCCATGACCTGCCAAATATTTGTGGCAAATCTTGATTATCCGCACCAAATCGAGTATAATATTGTTTCCGAACCCGGGCAGGCAACCCCCATCGGGAAACGAACTCGAAGAAAACGGAGGAACAATATATGCGCAGACGAAATCAGATATTCTCAGTACTGTTGGCGCTGTCCATCATTCTGTTAAGCGGCTGCTCCAGCCAAAACGCCGCGGGCAGGAATCCAGAACCATCCGCAGCCCCTTCCGCCTCCGCTCCGGCCCCAGCCGCTCAGGGCGTCACATTTGAGGGGACGGACATGGAGGGCAATGCGGTTACCTCCGATATCCTGTCCCAGTCAAAACTCACCATGATCAATGTATGGGCTACCTTCTGCAATCCCTGCCTGAGCGAAATGCCGGGACTTGGCGAGCTGGCGGCGGAATACGATCCGGCGGAATTTCAGATCATCGGGATTGTTGACGATGTGCTGGAGGGAGACGATCCGTCCTATGCGGCAAGCCTGATCCAGCAGACAGGTGCCAATTACACCCATTTGCTGCTGAACGAATCCATCTATTACGCGCTTCTGAGCAATGTCACCGCCGTACCAACCACCTTTTTCCTGGACGATCAGGGCGCTATTTTGGATACGGTGGTCGGCGCCATGGATAAATCAGCGTGGGAGGCAAAGATCAATGGACTTCTGGCGGAACAGTAAGCGGCACGCCTGGATCCTGGGAGCGCTGGCCGGGATCCTCTTTCTTGTCCTCGGGGCCGCTCAGGGACAGCTTTTCGTCATCTGGAGAAAGGCAGTGATGATCTGCCTGGAATGTATTGGGATCGGGTGAGCCATGAAAAGACTTCGATTGCTGGTGCAGCTGCTGTTTACCATCGTGACCAACGGATATGCCTACGGCTTTCTGAGCGGGAAAATCTATCGCGGCAGCTTGAAATACGCCTGCGTCCCGGGGCTGAACTGCTATTCCTGCCCTGGGGCTGTGGCTTCCTGCCCCATCGGGGCGCTTCAAGCGCTCTTGAACCGGCAGGGCTTCCAGATCCCCTTCGCCGCGCTGGGCTTTTTCTTCCTGTTCGGCAGCTTGCTTGGCCGTTTTGTCTGCGGATGGCTGTGCCCCTTTGGGCTGGTGCAGGATCTTCTGCACAAAATTCCCTTGTTCAAAAAGAAAAAGCGCCTGCCCCACCACCACATCCTAAAGTACGGGAAATATGTGACGCTGGTTTTTCTGGTCTGCGTTGGCTCCATGTTTTTGTTCGGAGGCTACGCCAAAGTCCCGGCATTTTGCAAATTCCTGTGCCCCTCCGGCACTTTGTTTGGCGCAATCCCCCTGCTCAGCGCAAACGAATCCCTGCGGGGGCAGGCCGGCGGGCTGTTCCTGTGGAAGCTGGGGATCCTGCTTGGCATCGTCCTTCTCTCTATAAAGGTCTACCGCCCCTTCTGCCAGTATCTGTGTCCCCTTGGCGCGATCTACGGCTGGTTCAACCGGTTCAGCCTGGTGCAGATCCACTGGCAGGAGGCGCTGTGCACCTCCTGCCATGCCTGCGAAGCCGCCTGCCCGCTGGCCCTGTCCCTGCGCGAGATTTCCTGCTCCGCAGAATGCATCCGGTGCGGGAAATGCGTGGACGCCTGTCCGCAAAAGTGCCTTCATTTTTCCGCCAAAAAGGCGGACACGGCACATGAGTGATCAAACCCGAACCCAAACCCGCATTTCCCCCTCGCCCCGGTTGGCCCAGGCGAAATATGGGATGAACTTTAATGTGACAGGACTGGTTTTTGCGGGGGCGTAGTCCTGGTAGAGCGGGCCGTCCGATGGTTCCTCCCGCAGGCCGGGAAGCTCCAGCGCTATCATCTGCCTGCCGCCGATCTCCAAGGGGACGGCCTTTGCCCCGCCCACCTGGGCAGGATCAACGCGGCACAGGTGCAGATCCGGGCCATTGTCCGCCTGTTCCAGGCAGTAGGTGATGGGGCCCCGGACAATGGCCCCTCTGCCGAGATTTTCCCGCACCCGGTTGCTGGCCGTGACCAACCGCGTTTGCATGGGGAAATCCAGCGTCACCGTATCGCCGTCCCGCCATGTCCCGGTGAGATAGCAATACCCGTCCCGATCAGCCCGCTCCGTTCCATCGGGTGCGGATACGGCGGGCGTCCCGCACCAGCCAGGCAGCCGGAAGGCCAAAGTGCACTGCATCGGGTTGTCCGTGCGTATCGTCAGCTTTGTCCGGCCCTCCCAGGGGAAACCGCTCTCCAGCGTCAGGCGGAGCGTGGTTTCCCCCACTTTTTTGGTCAGTTCGCCGCCCATATAGAGGTGCACCCACAGGGTATTCTCGTTTTCCGTGTAGGCGTAGGCCGCCGCCGAGCTGACAATCCGGGCCAGGTTGGGCGGGCAGCAGGCGCAGCCCAGCCACTTCTGCCGCACCGGGTCTACGTGCTTCAGCCGCTCATCCCGTTTGCAGGCGGCGGGGATGACCTCCAGCGGGTTGACGTAGAAGAAGCTCTTGCCGTCCAGGGCCATCCCCGCCAGCACCGTGTTATACAACGCCAGCTCCATCACGTCGGCATACTCCGCTCTCGGCTCGATCTCCAGCATCCTCCGGGCAAAAAAGGCCAGGGCGATGGCGGCGCAGGTCTCAGAATAGGCGGTATCGTTGGGCAGGTCAAAGGGGTAGGAAAACGCCTCGCCAAAGTGGGTACCCCCCACGCCGCCGGTAATGTACAGCTTTTCCTTCACGATGCTGTCCCACAGCCGCCGGCAGGCGGTGAACATCCCCTCGTCCCCGGTGAGCCGGACCATATCCGCCATGCCCGCGTACAAATAACCCGCCCGCACCGCATGGCCCACCGCCTCGCCCTGCTCCCGCACCGGGAGATGGGCCTGGTGGTAGGAATAACGGATGGGGTTTTCGTCCGGCGTCCAGGGCTTGCCCTCAAACGCGGCGCGCTCCTGGGCCTCCTGGTCGAAATAGTAAGGCTGGGTTCCCCGCTGATCCAGGAAAAACTGGCTGAGTTTCCGGTATTTCTCCTCCCCGGTGGCCTCGTACAGCCGCACCAGCCCCATTTCCGCGATCTCATGGCCGGGGTAGCCCTTGCGCTTCCCCGACTCCGGGCCGAACCGCTCCGCCGCGAAGTCGGCGAAACGGCAGGCAGCTTTCAGCAGCTTATTCTTCCCGGTGGCCTGATAATAGGCCACCGCTCCTTCCGCTAAATGGCCCAGGCAGTACAGCTCGTGGTGATCCCGGAGGTTAGTAAACACCCGGTCCATGCCGTTGATGATGTAGTAGGTGTCCAGGTAGCCGCTGTCGTCCTGGGCGGCGCACACCAGCTCAATGGCTTCGTCCGCCGCCCGCTCCAATTCCGGGTCGGGATACTGGGTCAGGGAATAGGCCACCGCCTCGATCCATTTGGAAAAGTCGGTATCCTGGAACAGGAAGCCGTAGAACCTGTCGGGATCAGGCTTGTGCGGATCCTCCGGCAAAGTCTGGAATCCCCGATAGGTATAGCTGGGCGGCACAAAGGCCCCGTTGGATCGCTTCTTCTCCAGAAGCCGCGCCGCCGCCTTGAAATTGTGCATACAATAGCTGGGTTCCGCCCCAGGCACCCGGTCGTTGAGGGCCTCCCACTGGTAGGGGATCACCTCCGTGCGCACCGTCTCCTGGACGGCGTGCCAAAACCCGTCCGTGACCCGCACCGCCTTCCAATCCAGCGGGGCGCTGAAATACCGCCTGTCCATGTTCCTCCCCCTTATTCCTCGCTGCCCAGATTGCCGATGCCGTAAGAGATTTGCAGCAGCACCGGGTCGCACTGGGTGGGGGCCAGCTGCAAAAGCCGGCTTCCGCCCTCAATGGTACACATACCCATGCTCCAGCCCGCCTGATGGATGCGGGCGTCGTAGCTCACCAGCATGGGTACCCGCTCCCAAGGGCCATCCCCCAGGTTGTAGTTCACCAGGAAATCCCCGGGATCCCGCAGCCTCAGCTCGCCGCTGTCCCGCTTGCCGGAAACGATCACCGTCCCGTTTTCGCCCCCCTGGGGCACCCACAGGCAGTAGGGCATGTTGCCCAGGTACATCCCGTCAGCGGTCTCGATCCGCACACCCCAGTATTCCGGGTCCCCCCAGTCCACACCGTCATCGGAGGTCCGGCAGTACACATCGCAGGTGGGTGTTTCCCCCTGGGGCGTTTGGGCGGCAAAGCACACGATCTCGTAGCACATGAAGTACCGCCCGTTGGGCAGGCGGGTCACGATGGCCATGCCGGGCCGCTGCTCCCCGTCAGGGATGGCGCACACCATTTTCTGATCTCCCCAGGTCCTGCCGCCGTCCTTGGACACCGCCACCGCCAAGGTCTGGTTGAACCGCCTGTCGCTGTGGGGCCGCTCGTCGGTGTACACCACCGTCAGGTCATCGTCCCCGTTCAGATACAAAAACGGCTCCCACACCGGCCCCAGGGCATCCCAGTTGCGCTCAATGGGCGGACCGCCCGCGCAGATGGATGACCGGCACTCCCAGGTTTTGCCCTGATCCCGGCTGACAAACAGCAGCAGCTCCGTACTTTCAAAGCTCAGGGGGATGGAATTGCCCGTCAGCAGCAGCGTCCCCGCCGGCAAATCCGCCACGTCCCGGTCCAGCTCCAGCAGCATGGGCTGGAACCGCATCCCGTGGCCATTTTTGGTGTCCTCCACCTGGCTGTATTTCTCCCACGTCCTGCCATGATCCCGGCTGGCGTAGATGGGAAACACCGGCGGCTCCTGTAGGGTGCAATGATCAAACACCGCCAGGAGCAGGCCGTTCTGCTCCCCCGCGTGGTGCAGCTCCACTGGCCGGGGATACAGCACACCGCCGCCGTTGGAGTAAATTTCTTCCCGGCGGGGGCTGTACACCACACCGGCATATTCCTTTTCCAGTTTTAAAGCCATTATCGTCATCCTTTCACGCAAAGGCTCCGCGCATCCCCTTGAACCTGGGAACCGCGCGGAGCCTCCTTTTCTGTTACCATTTTTGATAGGGACAGCGTCCCCGCCTGGAGGCCGCCCGCAGCTCTACATAACAGCCGCAGGCCCTGCACGTCCCCGCCTCCAGAAATTCGCAGCCCTTGCAGGCTTCCAGCCGTTTGGCGTAGATACCTTCCGGCGTCCGATCCCGCTGGGGTGTCGCCTCAATGTGCTCTTTCAGAACCCGGATATACTCCGCCTCGTCGAATTCCTCCAGCAGGCACCTCCTGCACCGGCGCTCCATTATGTCAGGCACACCGATGCCACACCGCAGGGCGGCAGTTCAAACTCCGCCGCGCCGTCCACCACGGTGACAGCCAGCGGCTGCTCCTTCACCGCCTCGGGCGCGTCAAAGGTATTATGAGCATGGGCCTCCCCGGTCAACAGAACACCAGAGGCGGACTCCGCCGTCCGGCCCAGATCCAGACGCACCGTCTGGCTGTCCGTCATGGACAGGTTGGCGGCGGTCACCAGGATGCCGCCGTGTTCCAGCTTGGACGCGGACACCTGCACCGCGGGCATTTTCGATCCGCCCACAGCGCCCACACCCTCCGCCTTCACCGGCAGGGCCTGGGCCCCCTGGTGATCCCGGTACATATGGAATACATACCAGGTGGGGGTCTTGATCATCTTTGGCCCCTCGGTGAGCAGCACCGCCTGGAGCACGTTCACCATCTGGGCAATACAGGCCATCTTCACCCGATCGCAATGGTTGTTGAAGATGTTCAGCGTCACCGCCGCCACCAGAGCATCCCTCATGGTGTTTTGCTGGTAGAGGAAGCCCGGGTTGGTGCCCGGCTCCACATCGTACCAGGCGCCCCACTCGTCTACGATCAGCCCAACGCTCTTCTCAGGATCGTACTTGTCCATCACGTCCCCGTGGAGCCGGATCAGATCCTCCATGTAGAGGGCCTTCTCCATGGTGGCGTACCATTCCTCCTCGGTGAACTCCAGCGCGCTGCCCTTGTGCTTCCACCCGCCCGGATGGACATAGTAGTGGAGGCTCAGACCGTCCATAAAGCCGTGGACATCCTCCGGCTGGGGATGCCCGAAGCAGGTCTTGAGCACCTTTTTCGTCCACTTCACGTCGTCCACATTAGGCCCGCCGCAGATCTTTTTGATGGGGGCGTCGTGGTTGTAGCAGCGCACATAGGTCTGATACCGGCGGTAGAGGTTGGCGTAGTACCCCGGGGTCATGTTGCCGCCGCAGCCCCAGTTCTCGTTGCCCACGCCGAAGTAGTCCACCCTCCAGGGCGCCGCGTGGCCGTTTTTCGCGCGTAGCTCCGCCATGGGGGAGACGCCATCGAAGGTCATATACTCCACCCACTCGCTCATCTCCTGGACGGTGCCGCTGCCCACGTTGCCGTTGATATAGGTCTTGCAGCCCAGCTGGCGGCACAGCTCAAAAAACTCGTGGGTGCCGAAGGAGTTGTCCTCCACCACCCCGCCCCAGTGGGTGTTGATCATCCGTTTGCGGCCCTCCAGGGGGCCGATACCGTCCTTCCAGTGGTACTCATCGGCAAAGCACCCGCCGGGCCAGCGCAGCACTGGCACCCGAATCTCCTTCAGCGCCTCCACCACATCGGTGCGCATCCCGTTTACATTGGGGATGCCGCTGTCCGGCTTTACAAAAATACCCTCATAGATACACCGCCCCAGGTGCTCGGAAAAATGCCCGTAAATCTCCGGGGCTATGCGGCCAAGGGGTTTGGCCTCGTCAATACGAAACATCGCCATCGGCGTTTCCTCCCATTTTTTTCGTTTATTCTGCATCCTGCAGGGCATTTACCCCGCTGCCCCACACGCACATACCGGTCTCGTCATCCAGGGCGGTAAAGGTCATCACATTCTTCTGCCCGTCCTCATCCCACTGGACCAGGAACAGGCCGGTATAGGTCTTGCCGTCCAAGGTGATCTCCATCTGGTTGTCCCCGGTGAGCGCCCAACTCCCTTCCAGATCCTCGCCGGTGACCTTGCCGTCCTTGGCCAGCGTGATGTTCACCGACTCGCTCATCTGGTCGGTAATGGCCCGTCCGTGGTTGATGAGCTTATAGGTCCCCGGGATCTCCTCCGCCGTCACCGCGCCCGCGGTCTCCCCCACGTAGCGGTAGGGGGCCAGCACCGGCCAGCCATCGGCGTTGAAGAACATCTGGCGCACCCGCACCTCATGGGCCTCCCCACTGCTCTCGAAGCGGGTATGGTGGATCATGAAGTACTTGCCGCTTTCCTCGTCGTACATACAGGAGTTGTGCCCGGGGGAAAGGAAGCCCTTGCGGTTCTCGCCCAGCTCACCCTCCTGCCACAGGAACTTGTAGCCGCCCATCAGCTTCACGCCGTAGTTGGCGGCGGTGGCGTCGCTGAATACGGACCCGGAGGGGCCCTTGCATTCGGTCATCTCCTGGCCCATGGAGTCGAAGTAGGGCCCGTCGGGGTTCTCCGAGCGGATCACCCGCACGTTGTAGCCTCCATCGGAGTCCAGTCCGCCGAAGGACAGGAACATATAGTAGTAGCCCGTATCCGGGTTGTAGACCACATAGGGCGCCTCAATGCGCAGATGGTTGCCCCCCAGCAGCTTGGTGCCGTAGTCCGACATATCCAGCGGCAGGCCGGTGACCGGATCCATCTCCTTGGCGAAGATGCCGCCGGAGTAGGAGCCGTAGATCATCCACAGCCGTCCATCGGGATCATAGAACACGCAGGGATCCACCGCGTTGGGATCCCGGGTGGCCTGGTAGACGCTGTCAAAGCCGTTCATCTCGGCCGCGCCAGCGCCGGAGTACAGGAACAGGCCCTGGTTCTCATAGGGACCAGCGACGCTGTCCGAGTAGGCAATGCCGATGCAGGACTGCGGCTCGTCCCCCTGGCAGTTGCAGTAGTACATACAGTATTTGCCGTTCTGGAGCTTGATCACATCTGGCGCCCAGAAGGTATCGCTGTTGCTCCAGGCAAAGGCGTCCGCCATCACCTCGTACACGTCGGGGATGACGCTGCTGTGGGCCTTCATCTTGTCATTGATGTAGGTCCAGTTCATCAGATCGTCAGTCTTGGCCACGGCCAGGTGGGAGCCGAAAATGTAATAAGCCCCGTCCTCCCCCTTCACAACCGCAGGGTCGTGAACGGACACATTTTCAAAGGAGTGCTCCACCGGCGTATCGCTTTGCAGCTTCTCCTTCTGCTGGCCGCAGGAGGTGGCCAACAATGCCAGCATAGCACACAGGCTGAGAATTTTCAATCTGCGAAACATGAAAAATTTCCCCCTTTTTAAGAAAGAGGCTGGGGGGTTCGCCCCCAACCTCTGGTTTGGATCCGCTATTTGGTCAGTTTTCCCCAGCAGGTCTGGCCGAATTCGTCAATCCCGGTAAAGGCCAGCGTCTGCCCGCCGTTTTCAAAATCGGCACAGCGGTAGCAAACGCTGTGCCGCAGCAAATATCCGTCTGCGGTCAGCCGGACGTTGCCGGAGGTTTTCATGCCATTGCTCCTGTCATCCAGGACAATGACCTCCCACATGGCCCCATCTGGCGGGGTAACCGCCTCCATAGACTCGCCCTGGAAAGGCTCCGGCCCCAGCACCGGCCAGCCGTCCACAAAGAACATGGGCCGGATCATCATGTAGTGATGCCGGTAGCTGTGCCGGTCAAAAATGGGATCGTACCGCCTGTCCTTGGGGTTGCCGTCCCGGATGTGGTGGACGAAGAAATACCTCCCGCGCACCGGGTCGTAAAAGGGCACGCCGTGCCCCGGCCCCCGCAGGCCGCCCCAGTGCCAGCCGCCCCCGGATTTGGCCCGGGGCGCCTTGGCCCGGAAGATGTAGCTGTTGGCCAGCTTCAGCCCCAGGGACGCCCCCACCAGATCCCTGCCCTGGAAATCCAGGTAGGGACCCAGCGGGTGCTCGGAGCGGCCGGCCCGGATGTCGTAGCCATCCCCCAACCAGCCGTAGGAGAAAAACAGGTAGTAGTACCCCGTCTCCGGGCAGTACAGGGCCGCGGCCCCCTCCGGCCCATCCAGGGCCGGGGGAGGCATTTTGTGGGCGACGCACTGTCCCAGGAAGCACGGATCCGGATCCACCGGCATCCCGTTGTCCGGGGACAGCTCCTTCATGTAGATGCCGCCAAAGAACGAGCCATAGATCAGGTAGTCCTTCCCCTCCGGGGTATGCAGCACATGGGGATCGATTGCATTGGGGAGGGAATCGTCCGTTCCCCAGCTGTCCACCACCACCCCCCGGTTCTCAAAGGGACCCATGGGGTCTTGCGCCACTGCCAGCCAGATCCGGGATTCCGAACTGCCAAAGTCCCGGGTGGCGGAGTAGTACAAGCGGTACTCGTCCCCCGCGTATTCCCCGTAGGGGGCCCAGAAGCCCTGGGCAGGCGGGTATTCCCCATTGTCCCGGCCCTGCCGGACCGAGGCGGGGGACAGCACCGTGCCCGCATAGGTAAAGTGAACCAGATCGCCGCTGACCCGCACCGGGATGCCGGGTTTTTTCCCCAGCCCCGCCTTTGGGGCATAGGAATCCGTGCTGTAGCAATAGTAATGTCCGCTTCGCGGATCCCACATCATGCCCGGATCGTGGGCGCCGTAGGCTGGGTTCTGCCCTACATCCGGATCGTTCAAACGCAGTACACCACCCCCGCCCATAAGATTAACCCTTTACGCCGGACAGGGCCATGGACTCGATGATGTAGCGCTGGAAGAAGAAGAACAGCAGCAGGGTGGGCAGCATGGCAATCACGCTGGCCGCCATAATCAGGGGGTAGTTGCTGTTCACCGCATACTGGTCGTTGAAGGAACGGATGACCACCTGCAGGGTGTACCACTTCTCGCTCTGCACGAAGATGGTGGGGGCCAGGTAGTCATTCCAGATGCCCATGAACCACAGGATGATCTGGGTCATCAAAGCGCCCTTCATCATGGGCAGAAACACCTTATAATAGATCTGGAAGAAGGTGCAGCCGTCGATCTTCGCCGCGTCCACCATGTCGTTAGGGATGCTGGACAGGTTCTGGCGCAGGAAGAAGATGATGCTCACGTTGCCGAACAGTCCTGGGATGATCAGGGGCAGCAGGCTGTTGGTCCAGCCCATCTTGGTGAACATGACGTACTGGGGGATCATAACCACCGCGAAGGGGATCATCATCGTGGCCAGCAACGCCAGGAACATCTGCTCACGGCCCTTAAACCTCAGCTTGGCGAAGGAGAAAGCCGCCAGCGAGGACGTGAAGCCGCCCACCACCAGCACCGGGATGGCCACGGTCAGGCTGTTGCGGATACCGCTGAGGAACAGGCCCTTGTGGAGCACCTCGGAATACATACCGCCCCGCCAGGGGTTGGGGATGATGGAAAAATTCGCAGAGAGGATCTGGTTCTTGGTCATAAACGAGCACATGATCATATAGAACAGGGGGAACACCATGATCACCGCGCCCAGGGACAGCACGACCAAAAGAACCTTGTCCAAGGCGCGGCTGCCCTTGGAGCGTACGCCGCCGCTTGATGCTTTTGCCATTTCTGATTCCCCTCCTTAATCGATGGTCTTGACCCATTTATCCTGACCCTTGAAGTTGATGGCGGTCACGATAAAGATGATGATGGCAAGGACGAAGGCCATGGCGGAGCCGTAGCCCATCCGCTGGTGCTTGAACGCCGTATCCCACAGGTAGTAGACCACGGTGGCGGCGGAATAGTTCAGGCCGCCGTTGGTCACCATGACGGAGACTTCGACAAATACCTGGAAACCGCCGATGATACCAGTGATCAGCAGATAGAAGGTCACGGGAGAGACCAGGGGCACGGTGATGTTCCTGAACGCCTGCCAGCCGTTGGCGCCGTCGATGGAGGCGGCTTCATAGTAGTCCCGGGGGATGTTCTGAAGGCCGGACAGGTACAGAATGACAGAAGTGCCCAAGCCCTTCCACACCATAAAGATGATCATGGCCACCTTGACCCAGAACTCGTTGCCCAGCCAGTTGGGGCCGTGTTTACCAGAAATGGCCTGGATGATCAGGTTCAGCAGACCGAAGTCATAGTTGAACACCCACGCCCACAGGATGGCCACCGCCACCAGGGAGGAGATAACCGGGACGTAATACATGGTCCGCAGGATCTTCACACCGGGAATCTTCCGGTTCATGGCCGTGGCGATGAGCAGGCCCAGGATCATACCCACGGGAATGCCGATCATGTAGATGATGGTGGTGCCCACGGTCATCCAGAACCGGGAGTCGGTGAACAGCTCGATGTAGTTGGAAAGACCGTTAAAGTTGGCGAAGATGCTGTTGGTGCCGGTCCAGTTGGACAGACTGGCCACAAACGCAAACACAATGGGGAATGCGCTGAAGAGGCAGAAGCCGATAAACGGCGCCGCCACGAACAGGCGGCCCCAGCGCTGCTCCTTCAACGCCATATCGCTCATGCGGGGCGAACCCGCCTTAGCGGCTTTTGTAACGGTAGTTTTTGCCATTATTATTTTCCCCCTCTTGAGAAATGGGTTGTCCGGGCCCCTGCGGGCCCGGACAACCGCAGTTCATGATTTTGCGTGGAGTGCTCATTCTGACGAAAGGATTTCGTCAGACGGCGGCCTTAAGGCCGCGCAAATTTCGCACAATGCGCCGCGCGTGCGGCGCTTCCGCAGAAACCGTGATTAGTTCGCGGTCTCCCACGCTTTGTCCAGAGCCTCCTGCATCTCAGGCTCAATGGTCTCAATGAACTCGTTCAGGTCGCGGCGGCCGGCCTTGACGTCGGTCAGCTGCTCCCAGAACATATCAATCCACGCGCTGTTGGGCGTGTAGGTGGGCTCAGTCATGCGGGTCTTGGCATAATCGGTACCATTGAGGTAGTTGAACATGACGTCCACGTTGGAGGGGTACTTCATGCTGCCGTCGGCAACCATCTGCTTGAACTCCTCCTGGAGGGAGAGCGGGTTGGGCAGCTGGACGCTGACCGTCTCGCCCATGCCGGACAGCTCCTTCTGGCCCTCGGCATCGGTGGACAGGTAGCTGGCCAGCTCAACAGCCAGCTCCTTGTGCTCGCTGGTGGCGCTGACGCAGAAGCCCACGGTGCCGGACCAGGTGTAGGAAACGCCGGTGGACAGGGTGGGATAGTAGCACAGATCCCAGTTGTACGGGAAGGTCTCGGGATCCATGAAGGAGGCCACGTCCCAGGTAGCGGCGGCGTAGAAGCCGGTCTGGCCGGCGATCCAACGCTGATAGGGGCCCAGAGCGGTATCCTGATCCACGGTGGGGGTAACCTCATGCACCAGGGTCAGGTCAATGTACTTCTGCAGGGCTTCCACAAACTTGGGATCGCTGATGGTGATCTTCTTGCCGTCCTCAGAGGTGAAGCTGGCGCCGTTGGACCAGATGAACGGATAGAGCATATAGAGGTCGGCAAAACTGGCGCCCCACTGGTCGATCTCGCCATCGCCGTTGGTATCCATGGTCAGCTTCTTGCAGACCTCGACAAACTCATCATAGGTGTAGGGCTTGTTGGGGTCGGGATAGGGCACGCCCGCCGCGTCAAACACGTCCTTGTTGTAGCCATATGCAAAGGTAGACAGATCCTTGGGCAGGGCGTACAGGTCGCCGCTGCCAGTCTGGGTGCCATCGTACCGATAAACATTCAGAATATTCTGGGGCAGGTCATCGGTGGAGATATTGGCCTCGGACAGCAGGGGGGTCAGATCGGCCAGATAGCCGTTGTCCACAAAGTTCTTGACGCTCTCAGGACCAACATAGAACACGTCGGGCAGATCCTTGGCGGTCATCATGCCGGTAAGGGTGGTGGCATACTCGCTCTGGGTGGTGATCTGGAACTCAATGTCAGAAATCTCGTCTGTGTGGGCCGCCTTGAACTTGTCGATGATCTGCTGGAAGATTTCCTTCTCATGATCGTTGGCGAAGAAGAACACCTTCAGTTTGGCTTTTCCGTCGCTGCTACCGCCTCCGCCGCCACAGCCGGACAGGCAGCTGAGCGCGAGGATGGATGCCATAGCCAGGCAACCAAGCCGTTTCAGGAACCGTGATGCTTTTTTCATGTGACATTTCCTCCGTTTCTTCCATTTCAGGAAAATATAAATTACTTTGGTTTTTATAAAACCTCCGTGATTAGTATCCTATCACATTTTGCCGGAACAAACAATAACATCTTTGGTAAAAAAAATAATTCGTCACTATTGACAGCCAGAGCCTGGTTTTTTATACATATTTCACAATAGCCTAAATTATTTTTTCATTATCAGAAATACGGCAAAACCCGCCGTCCTGTAAGGGCAGCGGGTCTTGTGAACAAACATATTCGGGCACCGTGTCACCAGTTCTGGGGCAGGTGCCGGAACTCCGGCATTCCCGCCTCGTCATAGGCCAAGGGCATAATATACACATGGCGGTTGGGGTCATACAGGGGGTTGCCCACCATCTTGTCATACTGCCGGGCGTGGTAAACGCACAGATCCGTCCTGCCGTCCTCCGCTTTGACAAAGGAGTTGTGGCCGGGGCCGTGGATCTCCTTTTCATCGTCGCTGCGGAACACGGGCTGGCGCAGCTTGGTCCAGTTAGCGGGATCCAGCAGATCCGCATTCTCGTCAATCCACAGCATCCCCATGCAGTACAGTTCGCCAGTGGTGTTGGCGGAGAAGGTCAGGAACAGCTTCCCGTCATGCCGGAGCACCGCCGGACCCTCATTGACCCAGAAATCCCCCCGCTCCCAATCGTAATCGGGGGTGGTTAACAGCACCTGGACGGTGGCCAGCTTGGTGGGCGTTGCCATCCGGGCAATATACAGGTTGCTGATCTGCTTGCCCACGCCCACCTTCTCCGCCCAGACCATATACCAATCGCCCCGGTGGAAAAACACAGTGGCGTCCAGGGAAAAGGCCCGGAAGGAAAAGGGATCGCCGTCTGCGGGCAGCATGGGGCCAAGCTCCTCCCAGTCATCTGCCATGGGATCCCCGTTGCAGCGCAGCACATACGGCCGGATCTCCCAAACATCGTCCTTGTCTCCCCCGGCATAGTAGATATACCAGGCCCCGTCAATCCGGTGCAGCTCCGGCGCCCAGATGTGGATGGACTGGGGGCCGGACTCATGCTTCACCCAGATTGTCTTTTCCTCCGCCCCCTTCAGGCCGGACAGCGTGTCAGCGTGGCGCAGCACGATCCTGTCGTAGGCCGGCACAGAGGCGGTAAAGTAATAACTGCCGTCCCCGCTCCGCAGGATATACGGATCTGCCCGCTGATAAATGAACGGCTGGTTGTAAGCAGTCTCGCGAACAATTGGGCTGTTCATAGTAATTCCTCCCTTTGCAGCCGCGTAATAGCGGCCATAGTGAAAGCATTATAACCGCTTGTGCCTCCGGTTGCAATAGCTGATTTTAGATTTTGGTGAAATATTATATATTTCTGATTTATTTTTGTGCGTTATCACGCTCGACAATTGTGATAATCCCCAGTATAATAGGTATCAAAGCAATCCGCACCAGGACAATACCACTAAAGGGGGAAATATCTTTGTTTTCTATAGACGGGCCGCTGTGGCGTGCGCTCAATTTTATCGCCGACGTTATGATCCTGCATTTCCTCTGGCTGTTCCACAGCCTTCCGGTTTTCACCATCGGCGCCTCCACCACCGCGCTGTACTACGCCATGATGAAACGCATCCGCACCAACGAAGGGCAGATCACCAGCAACTTCCGCCGCTCCTTCAAGGAAAACTTCCGCCAGTCCACTATTTACTGGCTGATCGTCGTGGCGGTAGGCGTGATCCTCTGGCTGGATCTCAATTTCTGCTTCACCTGGGGTGGGATCGCTGGAAAGGTAATGCTGGCCGGCTGTTCCCTGCTGCTCGTCCCCTGCTGGATGGTGCTGCTCTACCTGTTCCCCGTACAAGCCAAATTTACCGGGACGCTTTACGGCAACTTCAAAAACGCCCTGCTCATGTCCGTGCGGCACCTGCCCCTCACCCTGCTGCTTACGGTGATCTGGGCCACCGTCTGGCTGCTGCTCGCAACCTTCCCGCCCTTCATGGGGCTGATGCTCATCAGCGGGGCCGGGCTGATCGCCTGGATTACCGCGTATATCTACATCCAGGTGTTCCGCACCTACCTTCCCGACGAACTGCGGGAGGATCAGCGGAGGACTGACAACGAGTTTTTCCACCGGGATTAGGCCAAGGCCGCACAGATGATTTTTGTTGACACTATTTGACCGCCTTGCTATAATATTTTTGATTCCATTCAGCTTTCCTGGCTGGTGGTTCGTTCAAGAGGGGGGACGCTTATGCTGCATATTGAGAAACCAGGCGATGGGCTGGCGCTGTTTAAAGCGCTGGGATCCGATGTCCGTCTGGAAATTGTCCGGCTGCTGGTGGAGCAGCCGATGAATATGAACGAGCTGGCCGGGAAGCTCCATATCACCAACGGCGCGCTCACCACCCACATCCGGAAGCTGGAGGAATGCGGCGTTGTGGCGACCTCCAGCGACTCCGCGGGCCACGGGAACCACAAAATCTGCCAGGTGGTCCCCGACAAGATCCTGATCGACATCAAGGGCTCTCCCCACCCCATGGAGAACATTTGCAGCGTGGATCTGAAGGTGGGCCGCTACAGCACCTGCCAGGTTTTCCCCACCTGCGGGCTGGCCACCGCCGAGCGCCTAATCGGCGTGGTGGATGACTACCGGTATTTTTCCCACCCGGATCATTTTGATGCGGACATCCTGTGGTTTACCCGAGGATTTGTGGAGTACCAGATCCCGAACTTCGCCCCCGCAAACCGGCATATCACCCAGATCACTGTTTCCGCCGAGCTGTCCTCCGAAGCTCCCGGCGTAAACAGCCACTGGCCCTCCGACATCAGTTTTTTCATCAACGACGTCTTTGTGGGGATTTGGGTTTCCCCGGGGGATTTCGGCGATGTGCGAGGCATCTTCACCCCGGACTGGTGGTTCCCCAACTGGAACCAATACGGCCTTTTGAAAATGCTGACGGTGAACGACCAGGGCACCTTTATGGATGGGCTTCAGATTTCCGATGTCTGCATTTCCGATCTGAATCTGGATAAGGCGTTTATGTTCAATCTCCGCCTCGCCGTGGAGCAGAAGGCCGAGCACGTAGGCGGCCTGACCATATTCGGTAAGTCCTTCGGGAATTACGCTCAGGACATCCAGGTCACGCTGGGGTACGTAAATGAAAGCAGCGTCGAGCCGTGACGCCCACGGGGCACGGTGAAACAGTTCAGCCGGATACTTTATCCATATACCGAGAAAAGGGAACCCCGGGCAAAGCCCGCGGTTCCCTTTTTCATCAAACGTCCTTTTTACCAGGTCAATTCCAAATACAGATCCTTGTACTGCTTCGCGGAGTTTTCCCAAGACAGGTTCTTCTCCATATCCCGCCGGATCATCCCATCCCAATAGTCGCGGGAGTTGAAGTAGAGCGTCTTGGCCCTGTTGATGGCGTCCAGCAGCAGACCGGCGTCGTAGTGGTTGAAGGTGAATCCGTTCCCCGAATCAGTGTACATATTGTATGGCTCCACCGTATCCTTCAAACCGCCAGTCTCCCGGACAATGGGGATCGTGCCGTAGTGCATGGCAATCAGCTGGGTCAGCCCGCAGGGTTCAAACTGGGACGGCACCAGCAGGGCGTCCGCACCCGCATAAATCCGGTGGGAGCGGGTCTCGTCATACATGATGTTGGAGCACACGTTCCCCTTATACGCGCCCTCATAATACCGGAAGGAATCCTCATAAACGTGGTCCCCAGTGCCCAGCACCACGATCTGGGTATGCTCGTCCATAACCGCCGGGATGATGGCGTTGACCAGATCCAGGCCCTTTTGATCCGTCAGGCGGGAGATCAGACCGATCACAAACTTGTGGTCGTCCTGGACCAGGCCCAGCTCCTCCTGGAGCCTGCGCTTGTTTTCCTTCTTCCCCTCCAGCACATTGGCGATGCCGTAATTGGCGTGCAGCCTGCCATCGGTTTCGGGGTTCCAGATGTCATAGTCGATGCCGTTGACGATGCCGCGCAGCTTGCCGGAGTGGTAGCGCAGATGGGCGTCCAGCATCTCGCCGTAGTACGGGCTCTGGATTTCGCCCGCGTAGGTCTGGCTCACCGTAGTGATAATATTGGAGTACGTCAAACCACCCTTGAGCATATTCGCGTCCCGGTAGCCCGTCTTGAGGGCGTCCTTATTAAAGACGTAATCCGGAAGTCCGGACCAGTAGCGGATGGTCGGGATATCGTAAATCCCCTGGAAGCGCAGATTGTGGATGGTCAAAATGGTCTTTGCGGTGGTCAGCTTCGTATTGGCAAACTGGGTCCTCAGATATACGGGGACCAGGGCGGCCTGCCAGTCATGGCAGTGGATAACATCGGGAATCCAATCCATAAAGTTCAGTGCCGCCAGAGCCGCCTTGGCAAAATAGCAGTATTTCGGAATATCGTCAACCAGGTTGGTATACGGATTGCCATTGCTGAAGAAATCTTCATTGTCAATGAAATCGTACACCACGCCGTCCCAGACGTATTCCATAATGCCCACATAGAAGGAGCGGCCGTCCGCGCAAAGATCCATTTCGAAGGCGCCCCGGTAGACCATCTTCTCCTGATACTCCCACGGAATGCACTTGTAGCGCGGAAGGATGACCTTCACATCACAGTTCTGCTTCACCAATTCCTTGGGAAGCGCGTACATCACATCGCCCAGACCGCCGGTCTTGACGAAAGGATAGCATTCCGACCCGATGAAGGCCACGCTTCTTCTGGGTGTCTGATAGGTTTCCGCCGGCGCGGCCTCTGCCGAAGCTTCCGTCTCGGGCCGCTCCTCTCTGACCTCCTCTGCGGCCTCAGCCATAGGTTCCTCCTTGACCGCTTCCACGGCCTCGGCGTTTGGCTCCTCCTTGGGCGTTTTCACAGGCTCGGATTTGGGTTCTTCCTTCTTGGCCGCTCTCACCGCCCCCGCCTTGGCCGGCTTCTTTTTGTCCGTTTTGGCTGTCTCTGCCTTAGCCGGCTGCTTCTTGGCCGGCTTCGCAGTCTCGGATTTGGGTTCCTCTTTGGCCGCTTCCGCAGCCTCTATTTGCAGGGATTCCTTTTTGACTTCCTCCGCAGCAGCGGCTTTGGGCCCCTCTGCCACGACATTCACAGTCAGCTCCTGCGCTTCGCCCGCTTCAACGCTCTTGGCTTTGCGCATACCCGCAGCGGCTCTTGCCGGGGTCCGTTTCTTGCTGACGGTTTTCCCATCATTCTTCTTAGTCATTTGGTACCTCCAAATTTCGTTGTTGTAAACCCATGGTTATGGTGCCACATATTGGTATTAT
Organism: uncultured Oscillospiraceae bacterium; assembly: GCA_910579595.1. Classification (GTDB taxonomy): domain Bacteria; phylum Bacillota; class Clostridia; order Oscillospirales; family Oscillospiraceae; genus Enterenecus. The sequence goes on along the minus strand of CAJTVM010000005.1, from coordinate 25,794 downwards.
CGGACGATTTCCCCTTTGGGATTATACTATTTTCAAATATTTTCAGATTTCATCGAATCCAATTGAACAACCAGATACAAACCCAAGCCGGGGCAGAAACTGTCCCGGCCTTTTCCCTGTGGATCAACGCTCCCCGATCAATCCCAGCATCCAGTTTACCCAACCGGTAATCGTGGAGGATCGGCGGTAATAGGTGCTGTCGGCATCAACATGATATAAATCCGCGTCTTTCATGATCCGGACAATCGCGGCCGCATCCGGCATCCCGCCACATTGCAGACGGAGCTTGAGCGTATCCTTGAATGCCCTGTGCCGGAGAACCTGGGCGGCCAGCGCAAGCTGCCGCTCCCGATAGGGCATTTTCATGATCCGCCGGCCCAGCGGGGATAGACGGAAGATGATATTTCTCTCGCTGTCCCGATCCTTTTCCATCAGCTCAAGATAGCGGCCCGCATCGGTATAGTAATTGGTCTGGCGGCTGTCAAACCCATACCTTGACGTAATCTCATCCTTTGTCATCGGTTTCGCGTGGAGCAGTTCGATCAGGTTAATCAGCCGGGCCATACTGTTCGCCTGTGGGAAAGGGATGTCCGGCTCCCGGATCGGGCAGGCGGTATTCAACAGGCCCTCCAGATCGGCCAAGGCGATTTCCGTCTCGATCATGTAGTTTCTCTGTTTAACCAACTCCAGGGAATTGTAACTGCCCGGAACCGCAAAGCGGTATTGATACAGGCAGAAAATACCGTTGGAGAAAATAAGGAACACCGGCTTGACAGGCTTGGCCACCCGTCTGCTCCACACACAAAACGGGTAGTACAGCTGCCGGACCAAAAAGTCATCGGACAGATCCCGCTTGGCTTCGAACAGCGAAAGGCTGTGAATCCCCTCATAGGCGGCGTCAATTTCAATCTGGGAATTGCTGACGGTAAGCCGCTTCACCCCGGACGCTGTGTTGATATCGAACGCAAAGTCCCCAGAGCCCATCCGCCCGCTGACGGTGGGAACGATGGCCTCATCCTCCAGAAAGTCACCCAGTATCCCGCAGGCATGGGCGCAGTTCAGGGAAATTGCCTCGCTCACCAGGAATTGCGGCATCAGGCTTTGCAGATAGGCCGGAATGGAAACCCGCCGTACGTCCCCGGAGGGCTCCTCAAATTCCCTGTACGCCTCAAAGGAAGAAATGACATAGTCGCCGCGGGTCACCGGCAGAATTGCCAAACCGTTGTCCAAAAAAATCTTGGGCAGGTTCACCCTGTGATCAAATTTCGTCATCAGACGCGGCTCCCGGAATTCCTTGATCTGATTGGCGGAGATGGAAAACGATCCCTTATCAGACAGCTCCTTCAGGATGTGGTATTTCTCAAAGATTTGCTCCCATGCCCTGTCATTCAACCCCATAATTGCGAATCAGCACCTCCTCAACCGCGCCGCGCTTCCCGGCGTCCGCATTGACCGCCCGCTTCGCGTATACCGTTTGGACGCAATACGCCCCATACAGCGCCCGGATAAAATCGGTGGCCGAGTTCGACAGCAGAAATTTCACGCCCCGCTCAGTCAGCGCGTCACAGCACTCCTTCAAATGGATCTGCTCCTCCCTGCCAAAGCCGCTTTTATTGTATCCCGTAAAGCTGGCCGTGTCGGATATCGGATCGTAGGGCGGGTCAAGGTAGGCAAACCCTCCATCCGGAACCCGTTGGAGCGTCGCGGCAAAGTCCTCGCTGTACATCTGGATATCGGCGGATGAAAGATATTGGCTGACGGCCCGCAGCACCGGCTCGTTGACGATATTGGGCTTCTTGTAGCGGCCAAAGGGGGTGTTGAATTCGCCGGAGGCATTGACCCGGAACAACCCGTTAAAGCAGGTCTTATTCAAATAGATCATACGGGACGCCTTCTCCAGCCCGGACAGCTTTTGATAGGCCTCCTTATCCCTGTCCAGATCCCGCATCCGGTAGAAATATTCCGGGGTGTTCTCATGCGTTTGCAGCAAGTCAATCAACGATTGCACATCGTCCCGGATCACCTCGTAAACCAGCATCAAGTCTCCGTTGAGGTCGTTGACAATGGCGTGTTCCGGCCGCCTTGCAAACAGGACCGCGCCCCCGCCCAAAAAGGGCTCGCAGTAGGTGGAAATCCGCCTGGGCAGCAGCGGCAAAATCTCATCCAAAAGCTGGCGCTTCCCCCCTGCCCACTTCAAAACCGGGGAAACCAGCTTGTTTTCCGCCATCCTGCCCACTTCCTTTTTCCTAAAATGTACGATTCCCGCCGCTATTTGACCAGAAACGTCTTGTAGTCCTCATAATTGCGCCGCAGAAGCTCTGGGGTGTTCAGGCCATAGGGGCAGTGATTCACGCAATGGTTGCATTGGACGCACTGGTCGATCCGGGCCATTTTCTCCTGCCCCTCCGGAGACAGGTGCCCCTGGGCCGGGGAACGCCGCAGCAGCAGCGACATACGGGCGCAGTTGGGGATGTCAATCTGTGCGGGACAGGGCAGGCAGTAGCCGCAGCCCCGGCAGAAATCCCCCGCCAGCTCACCCCTATCGTGATCGATGACGGCCTGAAGTCCGCCGGTCAGTTGGGGCGGGTTGTCGATGTAGGATAGGAATTCATCCAGCTCGCTCTCCTTCTGGACGCCCCAGATGGGCAGTACGCTGCCATACTGGGCCTGGAAAGCATAGGCGGCGGCAGAGTTGACGATCAGCCCGCCGGACAGGGCCTTCATGGAGATAAAGCCCACGCCCTGGATCCTGCACGCCTCCACCAATGCGATTTCTTCGGCAGTGGCCAAATAGTTGAAGGGGAACTGGAGGGTATCATACAGTCCGGATGCCACCGCCTCCTCCGCCACCGCCAGGCGGTGGTTGGTGATGCCGATAAAGCGGATCTTGCCCTGCGCCCGGGCCTGCTCCATGGCCTCGTACAGGCCGGTGCCGTCCCCGGGCTTTGGGCAGAAGGCCGGGTTGTGGAACTGGTAGATGTCGATGCAGTCGGTGTTCAGCTTTTTGAGACTGGTGTGCAGGTCGTTCCAAAAGCCTTCCACGTCGGTGGACATGGTCTTGGTGGCCAGGGTGAACCGCTTCCGCTGGTCGCTGATGGCATAGCCGATTTTTTCCTCGCTGTCCGTGTAGGCCCGGGCCGTGTCGAAAAAGCCGATCCCTCCGTCCAGCGCCTTCCGGAGCAGATAAGCCGCCTCATCCCGGGAAATGCGCTGAATGGGCAGAGCGCCAAAGCCGTTTTTGTTGACCGTAAGGCCGGTATGCCCTAAAGTTACTTGTACCATATTTTTCCCGTCTTTCTCAATGTGATGGAGATTTTGCGTGCAAGGGCTATTATACCAGACAAAGCCTGACAAAGAAAGCCCCAATTGAATTTATAACAGAATTGCGGCGAAAACGCTGGAAATCCACGTTCTCCACATTGACCGTACGTCGAAACAGGCCGCCACAGCGAAATGATTCAGGACATGATCCACAACGAGTCTGAAAAGCAGCGGAACATCAAAACCATCGAAGATGGCCTGATCGACTTGCAGATCAGCTCCTACCGTGTCCAATTGTGGGATATCCGTCCCTTCCGCTCCCGTTCTTGTGATGATTTCCCACCCGGATACTCTGCTTACGCGCTTATGAATGCAGATTCTGTCTGGATCCATAAAGGGCAAAGGCACGAACTGTGAGCAAGTTCAGCAAAAAATGGCCTCATGAATCGGGATTCTGCTCCGATCCATGAGGCCATTTTTACGTTTAAATACTTTAAATCGCTTAGGAAAAATATTAGCAGATGGCTGAGCAGCACGTATGTCACGCCAAAGCGGCAGAACAGGACGATGACATCGTTGCTTGGGCAGCCGCCCGGTACAGGCGGCCCTCCCGCCAGCCCTTTTCCGTGAGGGAGTCGCGCTCGTAGCCGGCTCCCCGTGGTGCGCAATCAGCAACCACATGGCGTGGCTTAAAACAGCTTCTTCAACCCTTCCAGCTTGCCGCCCAGATCGCTTGCAGCGAGCTTGGCCTTGATCCCCGCCACCAGCGGCTTGATCTGGTCATCGGGCAGATCCACCCCCGTCAGTTTTTCCACTGTCTTAATGGGGTCGTCCTGGAAGCTCCTGAGCATATCCGGATCCTTCTGGATCCTACCCACCAGCTCGTCAATTTTGGCCTTCACGTCGAAACTCATATCCGTTCCCCTTCCTTCGTTTCTTTGCGGCTTTTTCACCGTTCCGGCCTATTTTACGTGATTCAGGGCGGGTTGTCAAGATCGGAACACCACGTTGATGTTTTCCTCAGTGAAGTCGTACCAGGGTGCGTCGGGCTTGGCATCCTGGGCGGCCTGAACCGCTTCAAACTCCGCCTTGGCGGCCGTATGTCCGTCCACCTCGAAGCTGTCATACTCCCCGTGGTCGGAGCTACCGGCATAAGCCAGATCATCGAAACCATAGTTCCGGCCGATGAGTATCATTTTTTCGATGCTCATCCAATCCGTCCCCAGAGGATCCCGGCGCTCAAAGGTGCCGTCCGTTTTCAGGTTCAGGAACCATTGCTTTGCCCCGGCGGTATGGTCGATCACCAGGCCGTATACGCGCCCGTCCATCTGGTGCAGCAGCAGGTAGCCGCTCATGTCGCCGGACACGCCGCAGCCGTACACCAGCACCTCATTGGCGCCGTCCCCGTCCAGGTCCACCACGGCGAAGCTCCAGAGCTTCATGTAATCGTCATTGGGGTCAAGGATGGCAGGCACGCTGGCGATATTCACGCTTTTATCATTTCCGTTTTTGCTGTCCAAAAGGGTGAACTCCGAGTACCCCATCAGGGCCAGCCAGTACCGGTACTCCGTGCTCCGCTCTATGGACGCCTGGTAGGCCCGCAGGTTTTCCACCAAGGACTTGGACGGGTCGCGGGTGACTACCGGCTCCCAGCTGTCCAGCCACCACAGATCGTCCGTCAGCTGTCCCGCATCCTGGAACGTGGCCAGCAAATCCGCGTCGCTGTTGATGAGCTGTACGCTGTGTGCCAGCAGGCCGTTGACCTCGTCCACAAAGGCGGCGATTTTCTCCGGGTCGAAGCTGCCGTCATAGATGGGGGATCCGATGTTGATGCAGAATTCAAGATGATTTTCCTGTAGGGTCTGCTCATTTCCATCCTCCGACAGGGTAAACAGCTTGTAGCTGTAATCGCACCATCCCTGGGCCATATAGGGGTTGTAGCGCAGCAGGTAGTCCTCCCCGTCCAGGGTGCACAGGAACAGAGCGTTATAGCCCGCGTGGGCGTGGTATGCCTCCTCCGAGAAGATCGGCTCGCCGTTCTCCCAGACCTCCAGCAGTATTTTCTCGCTGGTGCCGCTGACCCGCAGGGTTTCCGGCACGCCGTTTCGGTTCAGGTCGGTCTGGGGCAGGGCGTCCACAGCGGAAAGGTTCCTGTAGTAGTCCTCCGCTGCCGTCAGCAGCTTGGCGGCAATGCGGGCCGCGCGGACGGCCTCTCCGTCGGAGATGGACGAGGGATAAAAACGGGTGCCCGCATCCACCGGACTCTTCTGGGGCGCTATACCCTCCATGCTGACAACGGCGCCGCTGCCCAGATCCACGGTGAACACCCAGTAGCCCGTGTTAAACTGGCTGCTGGCTGCGGCCATCATGCTGGTATTAATGGTGACCTCCGCGCGGCTGCCGCCCTCCCAATAGGCATAGATTATGCCCTCTATTCCATTGGTAAAGGGTGCGTAGCGCATAGTGAGGGTGTTGGCGGGAGCACCCGTGGGCTGCCAATACGTGCCCTCCTCCAAGGTCAGGCCGTCCACCGTGCCTTGAATGCTTACGTTGCCGTTCTCGTCCAGGGTAAAGCTCAGATCCGCCAGCAGATCGCCCGGATCGGACACGCCTCCGCTTTCGGAAGGCTCAGCGTCTGGTGCGTTCTCCGGCTCCGCCGCCTGCCCGAAGGCGCACGTGCAGGCCAGCGCTGTCACCAGCACCACTACCACTGCCGCCCACAGCCACCGCTTGGGGGCGCGGGCAATGCGGCTGACACGCTCCTTCAGACTCTTTTTATCCCCGGCCATGGTGGTAGCGAAGCACAGCAACTCCCCAGGGCCGGGCTTGGCTGTCACCAGGGCCAGCAGGGTGTTGCCGTAGGCCGCCCGCTCCCCGTCGCCCAGGCGCTTTAACGCGCCCTCGTCGCAGGCCAGCTCCCCGTCCCGGCGGCTGAGGGCCACCGCCAGCCACACCAGCGGGTTCCACCAGTGCACCACCAGCGCCGCGCACCGCAGGAAGCTCCAGACGTGGTCGCCCTGGCGGAAGTGGGTGTACTCGTGGGCGGTCACATGGCGGAGCATAGCCGGATCTGCCGCCGTCTCCGGAGTGACATACGCCGAGGGCCGTACCAGCCCGAACAGGCAGGGAGAGGGCAGGCCCACCGCCGCGTAGACCCGCAGGGGGCAGTCTGTCCCCTCCACGGGGATCCGGCAGCGCCGCAGCCGCCGGGCAAAGCGCAGGTTGGACGCCGCCAGCACCAGCGCCATCACCGCCGATCCGCCCAGCCATACCCAGCCCAGCCAGCCGGGGGTCTTGGTAAAATCGGGGGCGGCGGGGGGATCCGGGGCGGCGGGCAGGGCGGGGGCATCGGGGAGGGCTGGCACGCTGCCCGGCTCCGCGCCCTTTTCCGGCAGAGCTGTCGCGCTGCCCGCCAGGGCGGAGGGGTCGTCGGGCAGATCCACCGTTTGGCGCTCCACCCGCTTTTCCACCGTCACCAGTGTCCCGGCCAGAGGGAAGTTGAACAGCTGCACCGGCACCAGCAGCCGCACCAGCACCACCGCCCATAAGGCGTACCGCAGGCGGGCGCTCACCCGTCTGCCGAACACCCAACGCAGGGCCAGCACCGTCAAAATCAGAAACGCGGAGGTTACAACCCACTCCAGCAGCATCATTGTCATTTCCCCTCACCTCCGTCTAATTGATCCAGGATGGCCCGCAGCTCCGCCACCTCGTTGGCGGACAGCTCCCGCCGCTTTGCCATGGCGCTCATCATCAGCCCCACGCTGCCCTGGTACACCCGGTCCAGAAAGCTGTGGGTTTCGGCGATAACCGCCTGCTCCCGCTCCACCGCCGGGGTGTAGGATTTGCCCCGGCCCGCCTGTCCGGCGTGGACAAGCCCCTTTTCCTCCATGCGGCGCAGGGTGGTGATGGTGGTGCTCTTGGCCCAGCCCACCGACTCCTCCAGATCCGCCACCAGCTGCATCACGGTGCGGGGATGGTTCTCCCACAAGCAGTTGAGCACGTTCCACTCGCTGGCGTTTAATTTCAATGGTTCCATATGGTTTTCCTCCTCGGTTTACTTTGTAGTCCTATCATAGCACGAAAGGTTTACATTGTCAACCGCATTTTAAAAAACGCAAATAAAAAACAGCGCCCCACGGCCTGTGCCGCAGGGACGCCGTCCCATCCTTATTTCCCGGGCAAATCCACCCGCCGGACCAGCCCCATGCCAAAGGCCCCCGGCCCGGTGTGGCAGCCGATGCTCAGCGCCAGCTCCCCGTGGGTGGCGGGGATGCCGGGGAAGTTGTCCTCCAGGGTCTGCTGCCACGCCCGGATCTCCTCCTGGGCGCGGTAGGTGTGGGCGGTGCCTACGTGAAACTTCCAGCCCTTTTGGAGGAACTGCTCCACACTCTCCTTTGTGGCCTCCACAGCCCGCTGCTTGCAGGCCTTCACCCCCCGCACCTTGGCAAAGGCGTCCAGCCGATCCCCCTGGATTTTCAGCAGGGGCTTGATATTCAGCAGGTTTCCCATGGCGGCGGCAGCCGGGGTCACCCGTCCGCCCCGGCGCAGGTAGGTCAGTGTCTCCACGCCGATATAGATCATGGCGTCCATGGACACCCGCTCCAGCTCCTCCCGGATCTCCACGGCGGTGCAGCCCAGCTTGGCCAACTCCAGCCCATCCTCCACCGCCAGCGCCTGGGTCACGGAAATGCGCCGCAGGTCGGCCACCTGTACTTTGCCGTCATAGCCCTCCGCCAAGGCGATGGCTGTCTGGCAGGAGGCGCTCAGTCCGCTGGACATGGGGATATACACCAGCGCGTCGTATTGCTCCAGCACCTTGTCCCACAAATCCATCACGTCGCCAGGGGAGGGCTGGGAGGTGGAAACGCTGCGTCCCGCCTGCTGGGCATCGTAAAACTCACCGGCGGTGAGATCCACCCCTTCATAGCGGATCGTCCCGTCCACCAGCAGGGGCATGGGCAGGACAAACGCCCCAAGACGGCTCCCCTCCGCCACGCCGATCCCACTGTTGGTATCCGTTACAATGGCGACTCGCATATCGCTTCCCCCTTGATAAATCAACCCGCCGGACAGGCGGCGGGCATTTTTCCACATATTGTGTGCTAAGTATACGAGAATCGCCGGAAACAAGCTATGGACAGAGCCGGCCCTCTGCACAGAATTTGTGCAGAGGGCCATAAATGTACTAATTATACCTCGTCTTGGGCAGGGAGGAACCCCTCAAAAATGGGGATCACCCCGTCCTGCTCTAATGCCTCTAAGGTCTGCCGGTCCTGGATGGTCCACCCCGCCTCCCGCACGCCGTACAACGCACGCATCAGCCGCAAGGAAGGGTTGCGCCGGTCCTGCCACTTGTAGGCGATGAAGTCCGGGCTGGTGGCGGCGGTGATCAGCAGATTGGTGAGGATAAACCGCCCCGGTACGGACAATGTGCCCACATCTCTGGCCTTGAGAAAGTTTTCGCTGAGCTGGCCCCGGATCACCTCAGGGTACTTCTCCTTCAGCCGCAGCAGCACCAGCGGGTGGAAGGACTCGACGCAATACGTCCCCCGCCAGTCCTTCAGCATAGCCATCACGGCGTCGGTAAGGGCGTTGGCGTTGTCCCGCTCCACCTTCAGCTCAATGATAAGGGGCGTTTTGCCCTCGAACAGATCCAGCACGTCCCGGAGCAGCGGAATGGTTTCCTGCGTCCCCAACAGGGGATAGTGAGGCAGGTCGGCGGCGGTAAGATCCTCGATCTCCACCGGCACACCGCACATCCGCTTCAAACTGCTGTCATGGATCACCGCCAGCTCCCCGTCCGCCATGAGGTGGACGTCCAGCTCCGCGCCGTAGCCGTAGGCCACGGCCCGGCGGAAGGCGGCCATGGAATTTTCCGGGATGCCCTGGGCCGCATCGTGGAGGCCCCGGTGGGCGTAGCGTACGCCGTCCAGCCCGCCCCAGGCCGGGTGGTTCCGCCTGGGTTTGAGCAGCAGCCCCCAGGCCCCGGCCGCGCACAGACCCACAAGTCCAATCTTTGTCAGCTTTTTCATTGATACCATCCCCTATTTATTTCTCACTTAAGAAATCTGTTTCGTTGCCATCGCGGCCGCTTGGCGGTTACAGAAATTTAGGCGGCGGGCATAAAGTTCTTTTTCGGTTTCTTTTTTCGAGAGAAAAAGAAACTTAGTCATCCATATCGCCAAAGGCGTCCAGCCCTGTTTTCGCCTCCGCCCTGCTGTCACCATGGCGGACAAACAGCATGGTCACAAAGCTCATAGCGACGAAAAACGCGGCATAGGGGAACAGCACCTGATAGCTGATCTCCTTCATCAGCGTGCCCGCCAGCACCGGGGTAATCACCTGGGCCGCCATGGAGGCAGTGTAATAATACCCGGTAAATTTGCCCACATCGGAGCCTTTGCACATCTCCACCACCATGGGCAGGGAGTTGACGTTGATGGCCGCCCAGGCCAGCCCCACCAGGGCAAAAGCCGCGTACATGGGCGGGGTAATGGTGGTGGCCCGGACCGTGAGGAGATATCCCGCCAAAAAGCAGCACGCCAGCAGGATGACCCCCGCCTGGATGGTCCTTTTCCGCCCCACCTTGGAGGCGATCATGCCAATGGGGATGTAGGAGATTATCGCGCCCACGGTGGCCACCATGAGGCAGGTGTTGGTGCCGCCGATGCCCTCCCCCATCACCTCATTCACATAGGTGGAAAACCAGGTGGTAACGCCGTTATAGCCCACATACCACAGGGCAATAGAGGCCAGCAGGAAAATCAGGCTTTTCTGTACCGGCTTGGGCAGCACCTCGCTGCCGCTGCCGTCATCCTCCGCCAGGTTCCACTCCGGGTGCTTTTTCTCCAGCGCCCGGTTTTCTTCCGTCAGCCTGGGCTCCCGGATGGTGAGCAGCATCACCGCCACCGCCGCCACCATGATGCCGGACACAATGAGGAACAGGGGCTGGTAGTTGACGTGCTCCAGACCCTTGGTTTTGGATGCGGGATAGAGCACCACGCTGACCCCCAGGTAGAGCACGCCGCCCACCGCGCCCATCAGGTTGATGATTGCGTTGCCCTTGGACCGCAGGGGCTTGGGGGTGACATCGGGCATGAGTGCCACGGCGGGGGAACGGTAGGTGCCCATAGAGATAAGCAGCAGCCCCAGTACGATGACGAAGGACACCAGCTTAAACTGTGCGGCCTGTCCGTAGTAGCTGTTGTCCAGAATGGGCAGCAGGTTCATCAAAATCACCGCCCCGGCAGTGCCCGCCAGGATGAAGGGGGTGCGCCGGCCCAGCTTCCCGGGCTTGCGCCGGTCGGACAGGCCCCCGAACAGGGGCAGCAGGAACAGGGCCAGAATATTGTCCGCCGCCATGATCGCGCCGGTGAGGGACTCGTCCATATGGAAGGTCCCTTTCAGAATCAAGGGCACCAGGTTGTCGTACATCTGCCAGAAGGAGCAGATGGACAAGAAGGCCAGACCCACCAGGACTGTACGTTTGTTGTTCAGCTTCAGTTCGTTCATCGTACCACTCTCTTTTCCTTGTTAATGCGCCCAATGGGGCGTTCCGAGCGGGTATTTGCCGATGAGTCCAGGTGTGCGTTCAGCCGCCCTCCCCCTTCCACGCCCGGTGAAGGGCGGAAATATCGTCGAACACCCAGGTAGGGCGCACGTCGCTTGCCGCCAGATCCTCCCGCGTCCCCTCGCCGGACAGGACGAAGGCGGTGTCAATTCCGGCGTTGACGCCGGAGGCAATGTCGGTATACAGCCGGTCGCCCACCATCAGGGCCTGCGACCGGGCAAAGCCGGTGCGCTCCAGGGCCAGCCGCGCCATGGCGGGCTGGGGCTTGCCAGCGACCCGGGGCCTGCGGCCGGTGGCGCGATACAGCATTTCGCACACGCTGCCGCAGTCGGGCACCGATCCGTACCAGGTGGGGCACACCCAGTCCGGGTTGGTGGCGATAAAGTCCACCCCACGGTTCAGCAGGATGCAGGCGTCCTCCAATTTTTGAAAGGTCAGTTCGGTGTCAAAGCCAACAAGCAGGCAGTCCACCCCGTCCTCCAGCTTGTCCGTAACGGGGATCCCCGCCTCCCAGAGCTGGGCTTTGAAGCTTTCCGTGCCAAAGGCGTAGCACAGCCGGCAGGGCGGGCGATTTGCCAAATCCACGATCAGCGCGTCCACCGAGGTGAGGAAGTCCTCCCGGCCGGACGCAATCCCCATGCGGCCCAGCTTTTCGATATAGGCGTCCGCCGACTTGGACGAGTTGTTGGTGAGAAACAGATACTGTCCCCCCCGCGCCCGCACCGCCTGGAGGAAGGGGATGGTACCGGGAAACAGCGCCTCGTCCAGGTAAATGGTACCGTCCATGTCCAACAGAAACAGGCGCTTTTCTTCGATTGTACTCATAGAGTGTTCAGCCTCCCCGCCGCCCAGCATCTGGTATTCAGTTCTGGAACCGGATTTGCTCCCCAGTGATCATAGGATAGCGTACCAATTCCCCGCCGTCCAGCCCCACCCGGTGGAGATCCACCGCAGTGATCTGGTGGTTGTCATAGGTGGTATAGTAGTAAATCCCCTTGTCCGCGTTGCAGCAGCAGGTGTAGATGGTGTACTCATATTCCCCCGGCCTCACCTCACAGCAGCCCCGCTGCTGATCCACGCTGTTCAGGATGTGGAAAAACTGGCTGACGCTCTCCCCTTCCGAGTCGCCGGAAAGGGAATTAAGCCGCACAAACGCCGCCCGGACAAACCGGGACTGGGAGGACAGGTCGCCGGGCAGGCCCAGCGCCCCCATCCCCCGGCTGTAACAGGTCAGGTCCAGCTTGTCTGAAAAGCGGTTCTGGGGCTGGCAGGGGGACAGGGCCATATAGTTGTTCAGATGAAACATCTGCTGGTCAAAGGGTGGGTTATTGGCCAGCACCCCCGCCGGGTTATCGTACACCCGCAGGCCGTCCTTTAACGATTCTACCACGATGGCCCCGTCTCTGTCCGCAATGATCCAGTGAAGCTGGGCGCAGGGCAGGGCGTCGCTGAAGCTCTCACTGGTCAGGTTCACCCGCTTCAGCATCCCCCGCGCCTCACCTACCGTGCCACAGCGGCTCAAAATCCAGGGGATGAACTCGAACGTGGCCACGTTGTCCTTGTCGGGGACGGGCTGGTGGTAAAACGCGTTGCCCACAAAGTTCAGCCCCGCCATGCCCAGGCCCTTCTCATTCACCGCCTCATAATAGAGGGGGCAGCCCTCCTCCACATGGGCCATGCCGATCATGGCATAGTGGCGGCTGAGCGTCCCGACCGCCCGAAAGCGGAAGGGATAGCTCCGGGGGGTAATGGTAACCTCCTCCCCGTAGGAACAGTCATAGTCCAGCGTTCTCCCGAAGTAAAAATCCTTTGTCAGATAGGTTGCCGCCGTGCACATGGAAATTCCTCCGTATTAGCCATATTCTTAGAACCTGTATTCACAGCCGAAACCGCCGGATGGGCAAGGGATTTTCCCGTCAGGTAAGGCAAATTTTCGCAGGAATCATTGTGTTTATTTCCAGAAAATTTAACGCGGCATGGCGGGAATAGACCCGGCCAAACGGTGAATTGAGGTTGTGAATACAGGTTCTTATAATTGGATAGGGGTACGCCGCCCCAACTTTGTTAAGCGGCTTGTCCGGGATTCAGTCAAAAAACGGCCGGACTGCCGCCCAAACCCGCTCCGCCACCTCGTTCTCGCCGCCGGTACCGTCCACCACCGCTACACGCTCCACGTCCTTCATGCGATCAAATGCCTCAAAATACAGCGCCCGGGTATGGTGCAGCCGCTCCTCCCGCTCAAACAGTTCCACATGATCCCGGTTGCGGAGGATGCGCTCCATGGCCGCCTGGGGCGGAACGTCCAGAAATACGGTGACGGTGGGCCGGAGCAGCTGCGCACTGAGGGCGTTGGCCTGGATAACCCAGTCCATGCCCACATCCGCGCCTTGATAGGCGTAGGACGAAAAATAGTAGCGGTCGGTGACCACGGTGATCCCCTGGGCAATAGCGGCACACACGCCATTCTCCCCGTTGACCAGGTGATCCATCCGGTCAGCGGCGAACAGCGCCGCAATCACCCGGGGATCCAGCGGCGCCTGCCCGGTGAGGGCCTTCCGGATCAGCGCGCCGGCGGGCCGCCCGGTGGGCTCACAGTCCGTGCGGCAGGGCAGGCCCAGCTCCTCAATGCGCCGCGCCAACCGGCTGATCTGCGTACTTTTCCCCGATCCGTCAATACCCTCCAGGGCGATGAATTTTCCCTTTTTCACAGTGTCCCTCCATTTCCCCCCCGTTATTCCTCCACCATGTGCACGTTGACATGGGGATAGGTCATCTGAATCCCGGCCGCGTCAAAGGCGGGCTTGATGCTGTCAATGAGATCGTTGTACACCGTCCAGTAGTCGGCGGTGGCGCACCAGGCCCGGAGCGCATACCCAATGGCATTGTCGCCGTAGGAGGTGACATGGGCGGCGGGGGCGGGGTCGCCCAGAACCAGCTCGTGGGCCTCCGCCAGCTCCACCAGGGTGGACAGCACCAGCCCCAGGGGGGAGTCATAGGCGGCGGACACCATCAGATCCACCCGCCGGTTGGCCTGGGCGGAGTAGTTGACGATGTTGGCCGACACCACAGAGCTGTTGGGGATCTGCACCAGCTTATTGTCATAAGTGGCCAGCCGGGTGTAGAACATCCCGATCTCCGACACCGTGCCCGAGCAGCCCCCCGCCTCCACATAGTCCCCCGGCTTGAAGGGGTGGGAGGCCAGCAGCTGCATCCCCCCCGCCACATTGGACAGGAAGTTTTGCAGCGCCAGGGAGAAGGCCAGGCCAATTACCGACAGCACCGCCACCAAGGATGTGACCTCAATGCCCAGGCAGCCCAGCACAACAATGATTGCCACAAACCATGATATACCTTTAAACAGGGTGCGCAACAGTTTTTTCAGGGTGTCCTCCATTTTGGACCGGCGCAGGGCGCGATCCAGCAGGGACGTCAGCACCTTGATCACCAGCAGGCTCACCACAGCCACAATCACCGCGCTGAACACCTTGCTGGCGGTGATGTCGCGGATATTTTCCCGAAAGTTCTGTGTGACCTCCTCTGGCACGGTGTCTGTGATGGTGATAGCCATAAGCCCGCCTTCTTTCTCTTTGTGCAGTCTGCTTTTACATGATTTTACCACAGTCCGGCCCAGGGCGCAAGGCCAGCCTTTCCGGGTTTAGCCAGAGGATCTCCCGGGGCGGCGCGCCGGAACAGCACACCGCCGCCCGCCAGCCCTCCCCGGCATAGCCGCGGTGGGGACAGGGCGGCGGGACGGGCACGTCCCTGGGCGGGAACAAAGGGCTGTCCTCCCGCTTGCACCAGCTCTCCTTCAGCGTCCACAGGCGGCAGAAGTCCTCCCAGGTGCCGTCAAACCGGGCCAGTTCCTCCGGGCTGAGGGCGTAGGCAGGCAGTCCGGCCCGGTGGGGGCGCACCAACTCCACATCCACCCCCACCGGGGCGGTGGACAGGGCGCACAGGGCGAGCCCTCCGCTGTGGGACAGGGAAAACCAGCGATCGTCCCGCCCGGAAAACAGGGGCTTGCCCCGGGGAGAGCGCTCCACCGGGGGAAGGGCGCCCCAACCCCAGGCGTCCCAGATGGCGAAGGCCAGCAGCGGCCAGGCCAACGTTCTGCCATCCCTGCCTGTTACGCCGTAGATTACCGTCATGATCCCGCCCCCTCTTGCCGTATGGAACCTATTATACCCCTGCGGCCCGTCCGCCGCAAGGGCGGAAAAACCGTTCCCGCGATCCACGGGAACGGTTTTGGCGATCAGGCCCCGCCGGGGCACTGCCGCCCGGTGTGGTCGATGGTATAGTCCTGGCCGCAGGAGCCGGGGAGAATAAGCTCCGAGATGGGCACAAAGGTGTAGCCCTCCTGGAGCAGCGTTTCGATGATGCCGGGCAGGGCCTCCGGCGTGTGGAGGGCGGCGTTGTGGAACAGTACGATGGAGCCGGGCTGCACCTTGGATACCACCCGCTTGGTAATCTCTGGGGCGGAAAGATCCTTCCAGTCGAGGCTGTCCACATCCCATTGGATGGGCTCGATCCCCATGGAGCGCACGGCGTTGATCACATGGTCGTCGTACTCCCCGTAGGGGCAGCGGAACAGAGTGGGCCGCACCCCGGTTACCCCTTCGATTTTGTCTCCGCAGGCATTGAGATCCTCCACAATCTCCTGGGCGGACAGGCTGTTGAAATGAGCGTGGGTGTTGGAGTGGCTCATCACCTCGTGGCCCGCGTCGGACAGCGCCTTGACGGATTCCGGGTATTTGTCCACCCACTCGCCCACCACGAAAAAGGTGGCCTTCACGTTGTATTTACCCAGGATGTCAATGAGCTGCGGGGTGTCCTCGTTCCCCCAGGCGGCGTCAAAGCTGATGGACAGCACCTTATAGTCCTTCTGCACGCAGTAGATGGGCAGCTGCCGGGTGGTGGCGGACGCACCCACCACCGCCGGATGGTTCACAACCCAGAACATCATGGCTGCCGCCGCGGCACAGGCTGCCGCCGCGATCAGTTTTCTGCTCAGGTAAATGATTTTGGTTCCTTTCATGATAACCCCTCCGATCTCGGTATTGCTACACCTTATGCAGAACAGAGGCCGTTCATGTTTTGGAAAAAACAGGCCCCGCGTCCGTAAACGCGGGGCCTGCGGTCAGTATTTCCTCTACTGCTCTGCCGGCGGGGTAGACATCACGGCAATGTCATAGCAGGGATCCTCCGGCGCGGTCCCGGTCGGAATTCCAGGCTGTTCACCAATATGCCGCTGTAGATATCAAATACCCACCGCTCGGTTTCCAGCTGTTCTCTCTTGGTCTAAAATACCTTCCTCCAATCCCAGCGCGAATTCAGAAGGTCAATACCTCCTGCGCGGGCTTCTCCGCCGGACTGAGCGCGGTTACCTGGAGCACCGGCCCGTCCTCCCCCTGGTACGCCTTGTGGCGCTCCAGGTGAACGATACCCGTCACATCCGCCCAGGCGCGGTTTTCATAGGCGTCAAAGCCCTCCCCTCGGGCCACCAGGCCCAGGAAGGCGATATCGTTCTCACAGCAGGTCATGGCGAACCGCCCCAAAATCACCTCGCCGGGATACTGAGGCAGGTGGCACACCACCGTTTTCGCCCGGATGGCCTTGCCCTCGTAGCGCTCGGGGTGTTCCATCACATCCACATACCACACACCGAAGTCATCGTCCGGGATCTGGATGATATCCTGGCTGAGATCAAAGGGGCACACCGTCTCGTCAGCGTAGTCCTCGCTGGTACCGTCACTGTTTTCCAGGTAGATGTTGGCCCGGCGGTTCACCATGCGCAGGTTGCGCTGGCGCAGGGCGGCGCGCAGCGATTCATCGCAGCGGTTGAACACGATCATATCCGCGTTGGTGATCTTCTCCATCATGAGCTGGCCCATGTTTTTCGCGTACATGTCGAAGGTCGCCGCCTCTACCATGGTCATGATCTGGTACAGCACCCAGTTATCGGGCAGGGCGTCCTGATAAAACCGCCCCAGCGACCACATCCCGTTGAACTCCACCATCACCTGGCGGGGCTTGTACTTTTTCTCGCACTGCTTGAGGAAGTCCCGGGTCAGATCGGCTTCCTCGCCCACATTGACCACCGTGACGTTGCGCAGGGCCTTGGAATCGTATTCCTCCGCCCCCTCCTCACAGCAGATCAGCAGGGTTCGGTTCTCCCAGGCGAAGCCGTCCCGCAAAATCCCATTGATAAAAGAGGTCTTGCCGCCGTCCAGAAATCCGGCAAACAGGTATACTGGGATATCCATGCCCCGCCCCTCTTACAGCCCGAACAGGGCAGACAGCTGGTCTTCCTTCAGCTCCGCGCCGATGACGCACAGACGGCCGGTGTAATCCGCCGGGCCGGTGCGCACCTGGTGCTCCTCGGGCACGTAATCGAAGTGGAGCCACTCGCCATCCCTGGAGGGAACAATGCCCTTGGCCCGGAGGATGGCCCCGCACCCGCCCTGATCCAGCTGGGCCAGGATGTTCTCCAGTTCCTCCTGGGTAAAGGGCTTCACCGTCTCACGGCCCCAGCTGGTGAACACCTCGTCGGCGTGGTGGTGGCCGTGATGATCGTGGTCATGGTCGTGGCAGCCGCAGGTGCAGTCCGGGCCGTGATCGTGATGGTGTTCGTGATCATGCCCGTCGTGGTCGTGATGGTGGTGGTGTTCATGGCCATGATCGTCGTGGTTATGATGATGATCATGATCAGGATCGTCATGGTCATGATGATGGTGCCCGTGGTCATGCTCCTCATGATCGTGATGATGGTGGTGATGGGCGGCCTCCGACCCCTCGTGCTCAGCGCGGATGTGGGCCAGCAGCTCCTCCTCCAGGGAGGTTTTTTCAATGGCGGACAGGATGGTCTTGCCGTCCAGCTGATCCCAGGGGGTGGTGAGGATCACCGCGCCGGGGTTTTTGCCCCGCAGCCGCTCCACCGCCGCCTCCAGCTTTTCCTGGGTCAGGTTCTGGGTTCGGGACAGGATGATAGTGCCCGCGCTCTCCACCTGGTTGTTGTAAAACTCCCCGAAGTTCTTCATATACACCATCACCCTGGCGGCGTCCGCCACGGTGACGAAGGAGTTGAGCTTCAGCGCCGGATTGTCCTTGGCGGCGTTCTGCACCGCCACCACCACGTCGGACAGCTTGCCCACGCCGGAAGGCTCGATAAGGATGCGGTCAGGGTGGAACTTTTCCTCCACCTCGTTCAGCGCACGGCCGAAGTCGCCCACCAGGGAGCAGCAGATGCAGCCGGAGGACATTTCGGAGATCTCCACGCCGGTGTCCTTCAAAAAGCCGCCGTCTACGCTGATCTCGCCGAACTCGTTTTCAATCAGCACCAGCTTTTCGCCCTGGTACGCCTCCGCCAGCAGCTTCTTGATGAGGGTAGTCTTACCCGCCCCGAGGAAGCCAGAAACAATGTCGATTTTTGCCATCAGGAATCATTTCCTTTACTTAAAGTTTCTTTCTATTTTAACGCCCCGGGCCAGGAAAGTCAAGCGGGGACAGCCCGCCGCATTGACTTTTTCTTCCGTCTTTTGTATAATCACCTTGGGGAGGAAACCATGCGCCGCACCGCCGCGCATAATTTGATGGAGGTTATTATGAAAGGTATCATTTTGGCCGCCGGCCGGGGCACACGCCTGTACCCCATGACCCGTCCCGTCTGCAAGCCCCTGCTTCCCGTATACGACAAGCCGCTGATCTACTATCCCCTGTCCGTACTGATCCAGGCGGGCATCCGGGATGTGCTGGTGATTGTGCCCCCCGGCGAGGCGGACACCTTTGCCGCCCTGCTGGGAAACGGATCCCAGCTGGGTATGAGCATCCAATACACCGTCCAGCCCGTGGCCAAGGGCATTGCCGACGCCCTGCTTATCGGGGGAAAATTCCTCAACGGCGACGACGTCTGCCTGGTACTGGGGGACAACATTTTCTGGGCTTTGGATCTGGAACAGACCCTCCAGCGGGCCGCCCGGAAAAACCGGGGGGGCACGGTGTTCGGCTGCCGGGTGGACGACCCCCGCCCCTTTGGCGTGGTGGAGTTTGACGCCGGCGGCAAGGCCATTTCCATTGAGGAAAAGCCCCAGCATCCCAAGTCCAACTACATCGTGCCGGGGCTGTACTTTTACACCAACGAGGCGCTGTCCATCGCCGGACAGCTCACACCCTCCGCCCGGGGTGAGCTGGAGATCACCGACGTGAATCTGGAATTCCTCCGCCGGGGGAGCTTGCAGGTGATCCCGCTGGAGGACAACTACGTGTGGCTGGACGCGGGCAACGCCGACAGCCTGCTCACCGCCGCCCACACCATCCACGCCCTCCAGCACGGCGGGCGGTACGTGGGGTGCATTGAGGAGTGCGCCTTCCGGCAGGGGTGGATTACGGAGAAACAGCTCCGGGCGCTGGGACAGCCCATGGCCATGACGGCCTACGGGCAGTACCTGCTGTCCATCTGAATACGAAACGCGGCCCCTCCCGCTGGGAGGGGCCGTTTTGCGTCAATCCACGCTGTCCATGTGGACGGGGATGATGTGATCCCCGAATTTGAGATAGTCCACCTGGTCCAGGTCCAGAGGCTGGCTGAAAGGGGTGTAGCCGTCCTTATTGCTGATTGGGCCGTCCGCCAGCATGGTGGAAGCGTCCCAATTGAGTTCCGCTGGGTCGAATGTCCATGTGGGCACGTTGTCAAAGACCACCGTGCCGTCCTTCAGCACGATTTGCAGCCCCTCACAGAACCCCTTGCTGCCGCTAAAATGCGCATAGCTGGTCTGATCGGGCTTCACGTTGTCGCGGAACCACACCGAGATGGACAGCGGGGTCAGCTCCACCCGATCCAGCCAGGTGGTGTAGCCCAAGCCGGTGGTGTCAACATAGTCCGCCCCGCCGCAGTCTATGGTCAGAGAGTGCTTTTCAAAGGCTCCGCCCACATTCAGGACAAAATTCCCGGTGAACACGGGCGTGTACGCCTTGTCAGGGGCCTGAATCCAGAGGCCGTGGATAGTCAGGATTTTGCCCTCCTGGTTATTGTATACCGCGGGCTCCGTTCCCTGGGCGGTGAAACGGATGACCACTTCCTTCACGTTGTCGGTGGGATCGCTGTCCGGCTGCCATTCAAAGGTGTAGCTATACCCATTGTTGATATCTACCCCCGTCTCTGAGATGAAGGTCAATTCCTCCTCCGGCCACTGGCTTCCGACCATTTGGTAGTAGCCGTCCACATTCGGATCCAGGTCGGGCAGCACGGTGCCCTCGGGGGCCTCCACCCGCAGGCGCAGGTAATAGCAGTTTTCGTCCGCCAGGGCGGCGACGGGGGTAATCGTGGCCCCGTTGTCGGTGGCGCCCTCCTCAAAGGTCTGGCCCACCTGGTCCAGCGATTCGATCTGTCCGGTGGACAGGGCTTCGCCGTCCTTGGCGAAAAAGTCCTGCATCAGCTCCCCCGCCCCGGCGATGTAGACCGCCGCAAAGGCGGAGGCGGTGAGGACCGCCGCGATGGCCGCAGCGGCCAGCAGGCGGACGGGCAGACGGCGCAATTTGTTTTGTTTGGGTGTAATTCTGTTCATAGTCAGCTCCTTAATCCGGGCGGGCGAAAGGGGCGTATCAGCGGACAGATCCACGCTGTCATCCTCGTAGCCGTCCAGCAGGTCGGAAATTCGTTTTTTCATGCCAGCGCCTCCTTCGTCAGCAGTTCCTTCAGTTTGAAACGTCCTCTGCGTAATTTGGTTTTCACGGTGGATTCGTTCATGTCCAGGGCGGCGGCGATCTCCTTCACACTCTGGGTATAGTAGTAATGCCTCAGGAAAATCTCCTGATCCGGCTGAGGCAGGGCGGACAGCGCCCGGCGTACCTGGGCCTGCTCCTCCTTCCGCTCCAGCTCTCCGGCGGGATCGTCCGGGCCGGGCAGCTCCAGCGCGTCCTCCTCCAGGGGCAGGGTGCGGTTCTGCCGCCGCAGCCGGTTTTTGGCCTTGTGCCGGGCCACCGCCCCCAACCATGCCTTTACCTGTCCCGGACGCAGGTCGTCCGCCTGCTCCCAGGCGGCCAGGAACACGTCGGAGGCGGTTTCCTCCCCGTCCTCGGGGGACATGGATCCCCGGAGGATGTTCCACACCACGGCGGACACATAGGGGAGGTAGCGGTCCATGAGGGCCTCCAGCCCCGCCGGGTCGCCCGAGCGCATTTTTCGCAGGATGGTTTCTTCTCTCATTTGGGGTTGCTCCTTTTCGGTCTTGAAAGCCGCTTTCACCTATCATATCACATCGTGTCCCGTCCGGGTTTCATCCAAGCGCAAAAAACGGCCCCTCCTGTCCGGGAGGGACCGTTTTATATAGATTCAGCAGCACTCCATCAGGCCGCTCAGGGTATGGAAAAAACGCTCTGTATTTTGAATATCACGCCCAATCGGGGAGGTGTCGTAGCGCTGTCCGTTCGGCGCGATCATGCCGTCCAGCCGGGCCTTCCAGCCCTTCAGCCCAGCCAGCAGCTGATCCACATAGCTGCCGCGCATATCTCCCCCAATCCAGCTGCCCGCAGACCAATAATCCCAGTATTTTTCCCCCATCGGGTGGTTTTTCCCCACATCCGCAGAGGTGCAGCGGCCGGTGTAGGGGGGATAGAAGATCTCATTCCCGTGGCCGTCGCTGTACCCTATGGTGTAGCAGTCCGGGTCGCCGCCAGCATATTGAAGCGCGTCGATCACACCGCTCCACAGCATATCCTTCCTGGCATCCATCCACTCGGCTTTGCCGACCGCCCCACCCGCCTTCAAGCGGCGCAGCACCTCCTGGGTGCGCTCTGACAGCTTGTCCCAAGCCGCCTGAATCCCAGATATCTCCGCCGTATCCGCCGCCGGCTTGGCCGCCGCTGCCGGACTGGCCTGCGCCGCCGCCTGCTTCAACTGATCCCCGAACTCGCTTTTCGAGAGACGGTCTTTGGGGATTGGCATCCACGCTATCGACGAACTCAGTCCACCTACATTCATACTCATACCAAAAAACCCTTTCCTATGTGCGTCCCTGCACCTCCTGTATGTATTTGTGCGAACTCCTTACACTATTTTCTATATCGGCCCGCTGTCACAGAAGATAAGCCGCCCCGCAAAACAGGCGGGCGCGGCTCCCTTCCCGGAGGCCGCGCCCGCTGGTAACATTCGGTTTTCCTCAGATCACCCGCATCCGGATCACACCGGGCACCCTGCGGATGTGCTCAATGATCTTCTCGCCCACGGGAGAACCCACGTCCACCATGGTGTAGGCATACTCGCCCTTCGACTTGTTGGTCATGTTCTCCACGTTCACCCCATCGTCGCCCAGCTGGGTGGTAATGCTGGCGATGACGGCGGGGACGTTGCGGTGGATGACGCACAGGCGCTGGACGCCGGATCGTTCCATGATCACGTTGGGGAAGTTGACGGAGTTCTTGATGTTGCCGTTCTCCAGGAAGTCCCGCAGCTCGTTAGCGGCCATAACAGCGCAGTTGTCCTCGCTCTCGGGGGTAGAGGCCCCCAGATGGGGCAGGGCCACCACATGGGGGGCGGCTACCAGCTTATTGTTGGGGAAGTCGGTGGCGTAGCAGGCCACCTTGCCGCTCTCCAGGGCGGCGATGAGGTCGGCGTCGTTCACAAGCCCGCCCCGGGCCAGATTGATAAGGCGCACCCCGTCCTTCATCTTGGCAATGGCGGCGGCGTTGACGGTGTCCTTGGTGGACTCCATGTAGGGCAGATGGAGGGTAATATAGTCAGAATTGGCATACAGGGCATCCAGTTCCTTCACCACCTTGATGTGCCGGTCCAGCCGCAGGGCGGCGTCCACGGACAGGTAAGGGTCGTAGCCGTACACCTCCATGCCCAGGGACAGGGCGATGTTGGCCACCAGCGCGCCAATAGCGCCCAGGCCCACCACGCCCAGGGTCTTGCGGTACAGCTCGGGACCGACGAAGGCGGACTTACCCTTTTCCACCACGTCAGCAACCTCCACACCATCGGTGTTGGCCTGGGCCTTCACCCACTCCGCTCCGCCAATCACGTCCCGGGAGGCCAGCAGCATGGCGCAGATCACCAGCTCCTTCACGGCGTTGGCGTTGGCACCGGGGGTGTTGAACACCACAATGCCCGCCTCGGAGCACTTGTCTACGGGGATGTTGTTCACCCCGGCGCCGGCCCGGGCGATGGCCCACAGGGTGTCGGGGAAGGCGTAGTCGTGGAGCTTGGCGGAACGGACCAGGATACCGTCCTCATTGGCTGTGTCGTCACCAACGGCGTAGGTATCGGCGGGCAGGCGCTCCAGCCCCACCGCCGCGATCTTGTTCATAGTTTTGATATGGAACATAGCTTGTTCACCTCGTTTTTTAAGTCTGGGATTAACAGCAGTCCCAGTTATAGCACACCCGGGAGAAGTCCCGGTTTTTCAGCGCCTCCCGGTTGATAAAGAAGTTGGCAACGCCGCAGTCGCCCCACAGCACCAGGTCGCCGCCGCCCTGCTCTTTCGGAAGCATATCGCTGTCCAGCTGGAACAGCAACACGTCCAGATCCGCGATGGGATTGCCGGAACCGCTCCGGGGATCCTCCTGGGTAAAGTAAGGGTAGCCGCCCAGCTGGTGGTAGGGGGCCTTTTCCTTTGGCGCGGGAAACTCACCGCTGATTTTCGTCGTCCGGTAGTAGTCCCACTGGGTTTTGAAGCCCGTCCCGTGAAGCTCATTCCATTTTGCCAGGAACTGCTCCCAGGCCCGGAAATCCTGGCTGTTGATGTGCTGGACCGCCGCCGGGGCAAAGTGGATGCCGTAAGCCCCGAACAAGGGGGTAAAATATCTCCTGTCCCCCTCCGGCTGGGCGGCTTTTGCCTGTTTCGCCTGCACCTCACTCGCCGTAACGGAACGGTCCACCGTCTCATGGTACAGCACCCGGAAATCCTTTTGTTCGGTCATGTGGTCAAAGTCGGCCCCAAATATATCATCCAGACCGAAGAAAAATTGCAGCAGCCCCTTGTGAGGGAAGTCAGGCAGGCCCTCCAGCACGGCGCAGTCCACCTGGGCCAGCAGCTCCATGCCCATCCCCCTGGAATCCAGCGGCCAGGCCATATCCCGAGGCAGGTAGGGTGTGCCGCCCACCTTGCTCTCCATAATCCCCGGCTCCCCGCCCTGCTCCAGGGTGAAGCGCAGGATGGGCTCGGTATTGCGCTCCACGATTTCCCCGGCAATCTGCTGGGCCAGCTCTAACCCGCTCATGTCAGTTGGCCTTGTCAAACGCCTGAATGAAGTCCGCCAGCTTTTCCACGCCCTCCACGGGCATGGCGTTGTAGATGGATGCCCGCATACCGCCCACATTGCGGTGGCCCTTCAGGTTGGTGAACCCAGCAGCGGTGGCCTCCTTGACGAACTTGGCGTCCAACTCCTCGCTGACTGAGCGGAAGGTGACGTTCATATCGGAACGGCTGGCCTTCTCCGCAGCACAGGAGAACAGCTTGGAGTTGTCCAACACATCATACAGCAGGGCAGCCTTGTTATGCTTGATTTTCTCCATGCCTTCCACACCGCCCTTGGAGTCCAGCCATTCCAGCACCAGCCCCAGCATATAGATGCACCAGCAGGGAGGCGTGTTGTACATGGAGTCTTTGTCGATCATGGTCTTGTAATTCATCATCAGCGGGGTGCAGGGCAGCTCATGGCCCGCCAGATCCTCCCGGACGATGGCGATGGTCAGGCCCGCCGGGGCCAGGTTCTTCTGGGCGCCGCCGTAGATGATCCCATATTTGGACACATCTACCGGCCGGGACAGGAAGTTGGAGGACATATCGCACACGATGGGCACGTCCCCGGTATCGGGCACGTACTGCCACTCGGTGCCATAAATGGTGTTGTTGGCGCAATAGTGGAAATAGCTGGCCCCGGGATCCAGCTTCAGCTGATCCTGCTGAGGAATGTAGGTGTGGTTCTTGTCCTCGCTGGAGGCGGCCAGATTAATGGCGCCGTACTTCTTGGCCTCCTTGTAGGCAATGTTTGAAAAGTTGCCGGTGACGGCGTAGTCCGCCTTGCCGGTTTTTCCGATCAGGTTCAGCGGAACCATGGAGAACTGGCCGGACGCGCCCCCCTGCAAAAACAGCACCTTGTAGTTGTCGGGCACATGGAACAGCCGGATGAAATTGGCCTTGGTATCTTGGAAGATCTTGTCAAACACTTTGGAGCGGTGGCTCATCTCCATCACGGACATACCGGAGCCCTGGTAGTTGGTGATTTCAGCCCCCGCCCGCTCCAGCACCTCTAACGGCAGCATGGACGGCCCGGCGGAGAAGTTATAGACACGCTGGTTACCCATTGTTTTTTCCTCCTTAAACCGCTGAAAGTTTTCCGCTTTAGCGTATTATAACTATTATATGGAATTTGCCGTCCGCCGTCAATGATGATAAGGGCCAAAAAAGCCCCGTCTGTCAGCCCCCAAGACGTGAAAAAAGGCAAGATTCGAGATGCTGCCTGATTATATTCCCTTCCGCCGCCGCATATACATCATCACAGTCGGGGCAGGACGGTCCGGGGCCGCAGGCGGCTCGCCGGCACGCCGTCCCCCAGCTCAGTGGGGAGTGTTGTCAGTGAAGGGTAATATGGAGGAGCGCGCACAGGAGCTGGCACTGTACATCATAGAAAACAAAGCCACTGTCCGCGCCGCCGCAAACCGGTTTGGCATCAGTAAGTCTACGGTACATATGGATGGGGTAAAATAGAACGGTTAATATGGATCGTCAAGTAGAGCAGTAAGGCCAGCACCTGATTGTGGGTGCTGGCCTTGTTATGCTATTTCCTATCATTCTAAATCGTCTCGATCAAGCAATCAAGTATAGCCTCAATCTTATGCTGCTTCTCCAAGTCCAGCCCTCCCAGCTTCTCCGCCAGAGGTGTCCATCGAATGGGAGTATCCACCGTAACATAGGCTGACAGGATGGCATCAGCTCCGGTTCCAAGGGCGTTGCAGATGTCAATCA